>JANYDV010000032.1 GCA_025363505.1 Bacteroidota bacterium | reverse complement strand
TGCGCGAAAGCCTTTCGCTTGACCAAGCGTATCACACAGCCAGTACACAACAGTTTCTTTTTGGCGGCGAATTATTATTAATCGTCCTCTATGCCTTGACTGCACTGACCCTTCTCAATATGATTCGCCAAATGAGTCGTATGCTTGGTCAGAACGTACTCGTTAATATTATTATCGGAAAATACAGTAAACCTATCGAAGAACAGCGCATATTTATGTTTCTTGATCTTGATGATTCCACAACAATTGCCGAGCGATTGGGCAACATTCGTAATCACGAATTTTTAGATGACTACTTTTACGATATCACCAAAGCAATTACTAACAGTCGAGGCGAAATATATCAATATGTTGGTGATGAAGTCGTAGTCACGTGGCAATTCGAGCGCGGGGTAACAAACTCAAATTGCATAAATTGTTTTTTTGATATCTGTCAGACGATGGATACACTGACGCCACAGTATAAGGCGAAGTATGGTTTTGCGCCGAAGTTTAAAGCTGGGTTTCATTATGGTACAGTCGTGACAGGTGAAGTTGGTGATATTAAAAAGGAAATTGTTTTTCAAGGTGACGTTGTCAACACTGCCGCACGTATCAAAGAAAAGTGTGGCTCCCTTGGGGCAAAAATTCTTGTTTCACGCGAATTGCTTGACGAGTTACCCATCGACAATTCCCGCTACACATCAGAACGAGTAGGTGCATTTTTGCTCAAAGGAAAAGAGCATGAAGTTGAATTATTCAGTATGGCAAAGAGATCATCATAATGCTCGATCAGAACATCATAGACAATATATCTCATGCACGTACGATTACTGATTCTGACGACAGGTCTGGGTATGTCGGTTATGAAAATATCGGGGAGCTGCTCTTCAAACGTGCGCGAGACTATGACACCAAGCCCTATCTAATCTATTACGATCTTGAAGGTAACCGACGCGAAGATAATTACAAAGATTTTTTTATGCTCGCATCGATGTGTGCATCGATGATGCATTCGTTCGGGCTTCGTCGAGGTGATCGCATCGCGACAATCTCGCACAACCATGCTGATACAGTCGTGCATTACTTCGCCGCATGGCTGATGGGCGTGTGTGTCGTGCCTGTCAGTGTCAGTGAAGACGATCACCGTATCAGCTACATCCTTGAAAATAGTGGGGCAGCATTAGTGTTTCTTCGAAGTGAGTATCAAGATCGTCTGCAGCCATTGATTAATTCTATACCAACGATACAAATGACATTGCTCTGCGGTGATGAGCAACACTCTGTCGATGAGCGCACCAACGGTAAGAATATTTTTTCATACGAAGAAGAGCTTTCGAAAGCAGGGTCTATCTTTCGCGCTGATGATGCTGTGAAGAAAGAAGATGAAGCGCTGATTGTTTATACAAGCGGTACAACAGGCAATCCGAAAGGTGTCGTGCTGACACAATACAATTTACTTGCTGATGCGAAAGGCATTTCAGAGTGGCACGGAATTACCAATTCGCAAAAAATGATGTGTGTCTTGCCGATCCATCATGTCAACGGGACGATCGTCACACTGGTCACTCCGATGTATGCCGGTGCGTCGATAGTGTTGAATCATAAATTTCAATCCGAATATTTTTTCTCAAGAATTGAGAAAGAGAAAGTGACTGTCGTCAGTGTCGTGCCGACGCTACTCGCATTTTTGATCGAGTTTTACAAGCGAACCCCTCTCTCGCAAATGCCGCACCCGCAAAGTCTTCGTCATATTATATGCGGAGCAGGTCCTTTGACCGTTGAATTGGGAATGCAGTTTGAGGAAATGTTTGACATTCGAATTATTCACGGCTATGGGCTTTCGGAAACGACTTGCTACTCATGCTTCCTCCCAACGACTCTCACCGGCAACGAACATAAGCATTGGATGCGTGATGTTGGGTTTCCTTCGATAGGTCAGGCATTGCCGCAGAATGAAATGATGGTCGCCGATGAAAATGGTAATGAAATTGCGGCAAACCAACGCGGTGAGATTGCGATTCGTGGCTTCAATGTAATGAAGTATTATTATGATAATGATGAAGCCAACGAAAAAACATTTTCGTATGGATGGTTTCGATCCGGCGATGAAGGATTTTATCAGATGGACGACCAAGGAAGAAAATTCTTTTTTATCACCGGTCGCTTGAAAGAATTGATCATCCGTGGTGGTGTAAACATCTCACCATTGGAAATTGATGAGGTGATCGCTCGGTATCCCGGAGTCAAAGCCGGTATTGCTGTCGGTTTTGAAAATGATTTTTACGGAGAAGAAGTCGGCGCATACGTTCAAACGATTGATGGTGTATCAATCAGTGGAGAAAAACTGCTGAGTTTCTGTCGCGACCATCTGCCTTTTTCAAAGACACCGAAGGTTGTGATTTTTGGCAGTGACATTCCGGTTACAAGCACCGGCAAATATCAGCGGAATAAATGTAAGCCATATTTTGCTCAATGGAAAAGCGCGCAATTTCGCAAGACCAAGTAGATTTTCAAGGTCGATCCAAGTATTTGAATTATATTTGAGTTAGAAACTACAAGATACAATGGGTACAAAGCAACATATCATTGCAGAGACCGAGGCATTCGTGTTTGAGTTGTTCAAACACAAATTGCCCGACAATCTTGTATACCATACGTTTAGCCATAGTCAAAGCGTTGCCGCTACTGCAAAAAAACTCGCAAAGCAGATGCAACTCAGCGATGAGAGCATCGAGATCGTGACAGTAGCTGCTTGGCTACATGATGTCGGCTATACGGAAATTTACAAAGGTCATGAAGAAGTAAGTGTTTCGATCGCAGCAGATTTTTTGCACACTCGCTCCTACCCCGAAGACCGTATTGAAATGGTACTCGGGTGTATTTTGGCAACGAAAATTCCTCAAACTCCCAATAATATACTTGAAGAGATCGTTGCCGACGCTGATCTTTCTGGATTGGGTAAGAAATCTTTTTTTGAGCAAAATGAATTAATCAGGATAGAATGGGAGCGCTCACAAGATAGATTTTATAGTGATGGACAGTGGTTAGTCTTAAATCTTGATCTCTTAACCCGCCATCGTTTTTTTACTCGAGCAGCACAAGAGCTATTTGAAGAACAACAGTCAATTAATCTGAGAAAACAATACAAGAAACAACAACGACCAATCATTGAACCACACTCAGAGATAGATGCACAGGTTGATAGTTCATTACTACGTGTCAGTGCTTCCACACATTCACTGACACATATACTATCAACACGATTAAAACAACTCCAGCAAGTATGCTCATCGCTTGACCAACGCGCTCAGAGTTTAATGCTCATTTCTATTATCGTACTCTTAATAATGTTTCTTTCAACCCGCAATAGATTTATACCTTTTGCGGAACAGTTGCCTTTTATTTTACTTACGATCGGATTTATCATTGCCACACTTTTCTCTTGGCTGGCAATCAAACTATATGTTTCCCCTGTGGGCTCTATTCCTGAATACAGCGACCCCGATGATGACACACTTATTGAAGATTCAATAGCTTTAGAGATTCTCCAGTTACAACAAATTATACAAAAAAAGCAAAGTCGCCTTCAAATAGCATATCTCATTGTTCTCGGAGCAGCAGTGCTCTCCCTCATACTGTATTTTTTTCAGATGTTAATCTGACACAGTGGGAACGACTGTATTTACGCTACTGTAATACAAACATAATAATGAGTTAACATATAATGGGTAAATTGCCCGTTATATGCCATTTTCAATTGAATCTCAAACCCAAATGCCAACGCGTTTCAAAACCACGAATCGCGAGATTAGTTGGTTGCAATTTAATGCTCGCGTACTCCAAGAAGCTGCCGATTCGCGCAATCCCCTTCTCGAACGGATTAGATTTTTAGCAATATATTCGTCAAATCTCGACGAATTTTTTCGTGTTCGTGTCGCTTCGCTCCGAAGCTTACTCAACCTAAAGAAACACTCGCATAAAGATCTCGAACTTGAGCCGGAAAAGTTATTGAAAAAAATTCACAAAATCGTTGGCGCGCAACAAGAAATTTTCGGGAAAATATTCCAGACCCGTATCATACCTGAGCTTCATAAATATAAAATATTTCTGATCAATGAGACTGAACTAACCCCCATTCAAGCAGAGCAAGTTCGAAGTTATTTTTCAGAAACGGTCTTGCCAAAATTAAAGCCCGTATTTTTAGGCGCCGAGCTAGCTGTCCCCTTTCTGAAAACCAACGCTTTGTATTTTGCAGTCGAACTGGGACCAAAGACACAATCGGTTGCCGAACGCGATCTTGTTCCGTCACAAGCCGGCGCACAATATGCTATCGTCGATATTCCGAGCGATATTCTTCCGAGATTTTTTACACTGCCAAAAGATACCAAAGAAACTCGAATCCTGTTCCTCGATGATATCATCCGCTTATCTGTAAAAGAATTATTCCCTCGCTTCGAAGTGCTGGGTGTCTATGCGATCAAACTGACTCGAGACGCAGAGTTGCATATTGACGACGAATTCCAAGGCGATTTGCTCGGGAAAATTCAAGAAGGTCTCGGCATTCGGAAAAAAGGGGTTCCATCAAGATTTTTATATGACCCGAAAATGCCGGTGGAAATGTTGAAAGCATTTTCTAAATTTTTTAAGCTTTCTGCCGATGATCTTATCCCCGGAGGTCGTTATCACAATTTCAGTGACTTGATGTCTTTCCCAAATCCGGGAATACCGTCACTCGAAAATAAACCCTTGCCTCTGCTGACACATCATGCACTCGCCGATGCAAACTCTATTTTTGATGTCATCGAAAAGCAAGATGTCTTGGTGATGTATCCCTACCAGACCTACGACTATGTCATTCGTTTTCTCAAAGAAGCCGTTGATGATCCGACGGTAATTATGGTCAAGATCACGCTCTATCGTGTTGCCAATAACTCAAAAGTAATCGAGGCTTTGAAGGATTTGGTCCTTGCCGGCAAAGAAGTAATGGCGTTTATTGAAATTAAGGCACGGTTTGATGAGGAAAAAAATCTATACTGGGCAGGCGAGTTAGAACGCGCCGGAATCAAAGTCTTGTATAGCTTCCCCGGTTTGAAGGTACATTCCAAACTCTGCATTATTACCAAAGTGGTTGATGGCGAAAAGAAGCGCTACTGTTATTTATCCACCGGCAATTTTAACGAAAAAACTTCAAAGCTGTATGGCGATTTTGGTTTTTTTACGACTGATCCGAGAATTACCAAAGAAGTAAAAGAAGTATTTCAGATTCTCAATCGCAAAGAACGCCAAGCCGACTTTGAACATTTGCTGGTTTCGCCATTTACACTTCGCAAGTCTCTCATTAAATTTATTGATAAAGAAATTAAAAATGTACGCGATGGCGGCAAAGGTCGCATTGTCCTCAAGCTCAATAGTCTTGAAGATGAGGAGATGACGGCAAAACTTTACGAAGCGAGTAATGCCGGAGTAAAAATTAATTTAGTGATACGCGGGCTTTGTTGCCCAATTGTTGGGTCTCCCTCGTTTAGTGCAAATATCAAAGGCATCAGTATTATTGACCGCTATCTCGAACATACTCGGATGTACTATTTTTATAATAATGGCAATGAGCGGGTCTATCTGTCGAGTGCAGACTGGATGACACGCAACCTTAGTCACCGGATCGAAGTTGCATTTCCGATCTACAATGAAGCCATTCGTGAACAGCTTCGTACCTATATTGACTTACAGCTTTCCGATAATGTAAAGGCTCGATACCTCACGAAAGGAAAAATGAATCGATACCGTCGCCCCAGATCGGGAGCCGAACTTGTACAATCGCAGATCGCAATCCATAAATATTTACGAATAAAAAACAAACCCGAATAATGCAGTACGTCCGCAGTCTAGTGTTGTTGATGACTTTTCTTTTTTTACAACATCAATCTGCTTTTGCCTCAGACTCTACACACGTTCACCGCCAATTTTTTCCAACTCTCGGCGATGACATTTCACTGGTTTGGGGTGATGTTGGTGTTTTCTTCACCCAGCCGTTACGTTTTGACGGAGCTGATTGGAGAAATGCTGCAATAATTGTAGGTGGCACCGGTTTGTTGATGCCACTTGATTCTTCAGGACGAAAGATGGCATTGGGTGCATCACATAATAATACTACTTCAAGTATTATGACAGCCGGGCGTCACTATGGCGATTTCCTCATCGCTGGTCCCCTTGTTGGCGTTACCTATCTCGGAGGTTTGATATTCCGTTGCGATGATCTTCGTACAACCGGCAGAGAATTGATCGAAACGCTCGCACTTGCCGGAGCGACTACGACTGTTTTGAAATACGTTATTGGTCGGTCTCGTCCTTATACAAGTGAAGGACCCTTTTCATTTCATCCACTCTCATTTAGCAATAGCCGAAACTCATTACCTTCGGGACATACAACAGTGGCATTTTCAATTTCATCAGTATTAGCAGCACGAATAAAAAATCCTATTGCTACAGTTTTGCTCTATGGTGCGGCGACTGTCACGGCTGTTTCGCGGATGTATCATGACCAACACTGGCTCAGTGATACATTTCTTGGTGCGGCGATTGCGACGACAACGGGGCTTTGGGTGGTCCATCGCGATGAAACCCGCGAGTTTGGCGAGCCGTCACATACTGATGGTGGGCTGTTTATTACGCCGGGTGTTGGGAGTTTATCATTGACGTATAAGTTTTAATCGTAACTAGGCGGACTGAGAGTCCGCCCAAATTACTTTATTACTTCGTCAATGTTTTCAATTCGTTTTTGGTCATAATGTTATCGATCAAGCGGTAGGCTTGCGCTTGAGTCGGATTCATATAGTTATCACGTTCCGAGTCTTTTGCGATCTCTTCGATTGGTTTGCCGGTGTGATGCGAATAAATACTATAAAGCTCTTCGCGAATACGCAGCATCTCTTTGGTATAGATCTCAATATCTGTCGCTTGTCCTTGTGTGCCACCGAGGGGTTGATGGATCATAATCCGTGAGTGCGGAAGTGCAGAACGTTTGCCTGCAGCACCACCTGCGAGCAACAGCGAAGCCATCGAAGCCGCCATACCCAAACAGATGGTCGCACAATCGGGCTTGATGTACTGCATCGTATCGTAAATAGCCAAACCTGCCGAGACCGATCCGCCGGGAGAATTGACATAAATATTAATATCCTTATCAGGGTCTTCCGACTCCAAGAATAGCAATTGGGCAATAATCAAACCTGAGACAGTATCATCAATCGGAGTGCCGATAAAAATAATACGCTCCTTGAGCAAACGTGAAAATATATCATAAGCCCGTTCGCCACGAGAAGTCTGTTCGACGACCATCGGCACAAGCGCATTGAACATCGGGTCAGCCTGATAAAGACTGGTGACGCTAGAATAATTAAATGGTAGTTTCATCAAAAAAAGTATCGTAAAGTGATTGGTATACTCGTTCGTGCTGAACGTAGTTTCAATATCCTATCTATACTAACGGATATCAGGCACAATATATTGTAGGAATTGTGAACCCCGCCGGTAATTTTGTAGCCTACGCCTGCAAAAGCCAAACAGCTAAACTCTGTTTGATTGGTATGTAACCCATCAAGAATCAACAATATGTCTATGCACCACACCCAAGCGACCCCTTTAAAACAACAAAATCGGCTGGTAGTTTGATAAGGTTATTTAACCATTAGAACCCATTTCATCATCTGAACGATTGAAGTGGGTTCTAATGTTTTTCTTAAAAGAAATACCATTGCTATGAAAAACATAATTTCAAAAACGTACCTTTTTATCTTTCCAATAATTCTGTTGCTATGGGTGCCCAATTTGTCTCTATGCCAAATTTCACCGTCTATTGAATGGCAACGATGTATTGGTGGTTTTGATATAGAAGATGTACAACAAGCTATTCCAACGCGTGATGGTGGATATATATTAGTATCAGTATCATATTCCTATGACGGAGATGTTCACAATGCTTCACCAAATACATTTAATGGTTGGGTTGTAAAACTCAACCCAGAAGGTCAAATAGAATGGAGCAGATCAGTAGAAGGGGATAATATTAGTGGATTACATTCAGTAATTGAAGCGACAGATGGAAGTTTTATTTTGGTTGGTTTCACAAAGTCACTTTATATTGGGGGGATAAAAACCCACGGACAGAGTGATGCCTTGGTTATAAAATTGAATAAAGATGGTGTAATTATTTGGCAGAAAACTTATGGCGGTTCAGGCTTTGATAATGCATATTCTGTTGTCGAAAGAAACCGTGAAGGTGGAGGATATATTTTCGGCGGGGAGACTAGCTCAACTGACGGTGATTTGATAGCGAGAGATTCGGGAAAAGGCACTGCCTGGATCGTAGCAATCAATCAAAGTGGAGATATTGAGTGGCAAAAATATCTTGGTGGTAGTAAAGAAGAAACCATTACTTCAATAGTCGAGACAAAAGATGGCGGCATTGTATTTACGGGGACTACTTCTTCTAACGACGGCGATCTAGTGGGGCATAATAATGATTTGGAGCAGGGTTGGCTTGTTAAACTCAATGCATCCGGGAATATTCTTTGGCAGAAATTTTTTAAGGCTGACTTCCGAACATTTAATTTTGCCTCTCGACCCATAATTAAAACAAGTGACAGTGGGTTCACTCTCGCAGGATCTGTCACTCTATTTGACAGCTCTATTAAAGGGTATCATAACTCAAAAGACCTATTTGGTAATAGTGATGTCTATGTAGCACATTTGAATTCATCGGGTACTGTCTTATGGGAAAGATGTTATGGGGGCATTATGGATGATAGAGGAAATGGTATCTGTACTACATCTGACGGGGGGTACCTCGTAATCGGGACGACATCTTCGAACAATGGTGATGTAGTCGGTAATCATCAATCAAGCGATCCATTCACCTTCAAATATGAAGATGCTTGGGTTGTTAAATTAACCAGTGAAGGGAATGTGGAGTGGCAACACTGTTATGGTGGAGATAAAGATGAAAGTGGGAATTCAATCATTCAAACAAGCGATGGGAAGATTCTTTTTGTAGCTGGTGCTTCCTCACTTGACGGTGATGTCTATGGTATTCATTCTAACGGAATTTATAATAGAATTGACATCTGGGTCGTAAAATTAGGAGTAAATGCTGGTGTCTCCGATGCTTCTAATTTTGATTTCACCGGTCTTATCCGCGATAAATTTTTGAAGATTTATCCGAATCCATCGAGTAGTAGCGTTCGTTTAGAAATGCTGTCGTGGTTTACTGCAAAAGGCGTTGAGATATATAATCTATTGGGCACCAAAATTACCTGTGAAACGACTCTCGCAGAAAACGGCGCGAACGTGAATGTAAAATCGCTCCCGAACGGCACCTACATTGCACGAGTAGCTTACACCAGCGAAAAAGTAAACGGGACGTTTACATTGCCGTTGATCGTATATCATTAAAGTGTATCAATTTGATAAATAAAAAAAGGGCACAACAATTGTGCCCTTTTTTATTTAATACTATCAAATAATTTATTTACTCTCTGCCGGTTTCTCTTTGAGGATAAACTGGTTCTTGAGTTCGGCGACGAGTTTTTCTGATTTGATCCGCTCTTTGATCTCTTCGTTCGAGAGATAATATTTCAGCAAATTTTCTTTTGCTATGCCGTATTGCTCGGCGTCGCGCTCAGCCATTGCAGTCAGGTCTTCCTCCGAAGCGGTAATACCCATTGCTTCGACAAGCTTGTCACGAAGCAAGAGCCACTTTGCCCGCATCTCGGCATTGCCCCATGCGGCTTTGCGATACTCTTCTTCGTTGCCTAAGCCATATTCTTCGGGATAGCCGCGACGTTTGTTTTCTTCTTTGGCTTCGGCTATCATTGAGTCGATCACAACATACGTATAGGTACGAGGCACAAGGAAATCATGCTTCGAGAGAAATGCATTAACCATTAATGATTCCATACCTTCTTGCGTACGACGCTTTGCGTTTTCTTCGAGTTCTTGACGAACCAGCAATCGGACTTCAAGTTCGGTCGCCGATTTATCACGACTGAGTTTCTTGCAAAACTCTTCGGTCATTTCCGGAAGTGTTACTTTCTCGGCAGATAGCACATTGATTGTCAGCTCCATCAATTCTTTCGTTTCAGAATCAGTGCGTGGCAGATCAATATCAAACGCATCACCAACTTTTTTGCCGACGAGTGCATCGCGAAGCTCGGTAACGATCTGCGGATCTTTGAGATAGACTGTCGTCTGCTCGGTCTTTGGTTCTTCGCCTTCTGGCACAGAGCGCTCGGTGAAGGTTAAGCCAACGATCGTTTCGAGATCAGCAACGGTATCGGTCGGTGTTTTCTCAGAATAATTAAAACGCAAATAGTGGATGCGATCTTCGACATCGCTATCACTGATGGTATATGTCGGATATTCGATCTCCGTACCTTCGAAATTTGCAAGGACGATCTCGGGCTTCACTTCGTAGGAAATTTTGAAGTGTGCGCCTTCGCCGTGGTGGCGATGGAGGTCGGTCATTACCGGAGTACCGATTGGCTCGATCTTTTGTTCTTCGACGACTTGCTTAAATTTTTCCTGAGCAATTTTTTCAAGCGTATCGCCTTCGATTGATTCGCCGTGCATTTTTTTGATCAGCGAGATCGGTGCTTTGCCGGCGCGAAATCCCGGAAGGGCTATCTTCGGTCTGATATCTCGGTAGGCTTCGTCAAATGCAGCATTCACTTCAGCTTCGGGCACCATTATTTCAAGCTCACGAAGAACCTGCGAACGGGTATGAATAGTCGTTTCCACTAAATACTTTCTATAATTGTGATCGTGCCGGAGACAGGACTTGAACCTGCACATGTGTTACCATACCAGATCCTAAGTCTGGCGCGTCTGCCAATTTCGCCACTCCGGCTTTTTGGGACTCTGAAAACAGCAAGAAATCCTACAATGTTGCATTTTCGTCTCACAATGGACATTTTGTCTTAAAAAAGCACATTAAGCGGAAATTTTACGCTTTTTGATGGTTTATTATATGGTATTTGGTGGAACAGCTCAGAGGAACGATTTTTGCTGATATTATTTTAGTATTATGTGTTGTTCACTTAAGCATTCATCATCGTTTATTTCTTTCCCCAGCGTAGTACTTGGTGTCGTGATATCTCAAAAATAGGAGTATAGTGTTTATGAAACAGTGCGTCATTTTGTGTTTTAGTGTTCTTTGTTGTATTGGTTTCGCTTCACAAGCTAATGCCCAATGGGTATCAGATACGACGAAAAACACTGCTATCTGTACAGCTGCCGGACTTCAGCAAAAACCGGTTGTTTGCTCCGACGAAGCTGACGGGGTAATCGTCGTTTGGGAAGACTACCGAAATAATAATTTTGACGTTTATGCACAAAAGTTGAACTCCGATGGCATAGCTCAATGGACCAAAGATGGTGTATTGCTCTGTAACTCTACTGTAAGCCAGTCAGTCCCGGTTGTTGCTTCTGATGGTTCCGGCGGTGCTTTCGTAGCCTGGAAAGATGCCAGACCCGGCGGTGGTGGCACTGACTTATATGCTCAGCATATTAACTCCGATGGTTCTCTTGCGTATGGTGCAACAGGTTCAGGAATTGCAGTGGCAACCGATGCCGCAGCACCTGATCATTTAGCAATATGCTCTGACGGCTCCGGTAATGCTTTTGTTGCTTGGGAAGACAGCCGTACCTCGATCGCCGCAGCGGGACGAAATGATATTTGGATGAATAAGTTAACAGCTGGTGGTGTCGCCTGGGGAAACACGGGTCTCGCTGTTATCAGTACCAATGGTAAGCAAGTTGAACCACATCTTGTCGATGATGGCACCGGTGGATGTATCCTTGCTTATGAAAATCAGGCTACCGTACCTTCATCAATTATGGCTGCTAGAGTCAACAATGCAGGCGTAGTACAGTGGGGTACAATCGGCGTAAAGATATTTTCAGGTGATAAAGGAACACAAAATACTTCGCGCAATGTGAACGTTCGAAGAGACGGTAATCAATTTCTCTTTTCTTGGGAAACCAACAATGCTTCCAATTCATCGAAAGGTTGGAATATTTACGGTCAGCGTTTGAAATTGGATAGCAATCGTGTCTGGGGTACCGCGGGAACTGCATCCGAAATTTCTACTGATTGGGTCGGCAATCAAATCAACTCGATTGTCTTTAGTGATGACTCTATTGAGAGTAATGGTTTAGCCGGATTGATTTGCATTTATGTTAATGACATTTCTACAAAGACCTATATCGTGATGACACGATTACTGTCAAATGGCAGCGATTTCCAGCCTGTATTCCCAAATCATATTTACACGGTTTGTAATCAAACCAACAATCAATCCGCACCGGTTGGTGTCAGAACAGCCAGCGGGGAAGTTCTTACTGCTTGGGTTGATGGACGTTTAGGCAAGAACTCAATCTATGCGCAACGCGTCGATCGTTTGCCAAAACGGTATCTTGGCTATTTGCCAACCGTTTCGTCGTGGGGAATCCCTGTCTCGAATCGTACGAACTCTGACGCTGACCAGTTAGTGATGGTACCTCGTACCAATGGTGGCATTGCTGTATGGCGCGATAACCGTAATGGTACAACCAATACTGACATCTACGCACAATTGATCTTCAGAGATGGTACGCTTCCGGTTGAACTTTCATCGTTTACAGCATCAGCAACCGGCAACGGAAATGTCGTTTTGAATTGGCAGACTGTGAGCGAAAAAGATAATGCCGGCTTCGAGATCGAACGCCGACAAATAGCCGAGGGGGCATCAAATAATTTCGAAGTAGTCGCAAGTTATCAAACTAACGCCACACTTCGAGGGGTGAGTTTCTCAAACACGAGTCGCGGCTATTCACATATTGATATGCCCGGTGCAGCAGGATTTTACGAATATCGTTTGGTTGACGTCACTCTTGACGGCGAGCGTACACCTCACCAGATTAAGCGTGTCGAACTTGGTTCAGCTTCCGGTGGTATCACCGGTGTCGAGCAGAATATGCCAAATCCATTTGCCGATCATACGCTTATTCCTGTCACGCTTGCATCTACACTCAACGTCACCGTCGAGATTTCCGATGTACTTGGCAGAACGATTGCAACCCCATATAATAATCAAGCACTTTCTGCAGGTTCACACGATCTTCGTATCGACGGCTCTGCACTTGGCGCAAACGGCAGTTACTATTGCCGAGTCACGATGACCGATCCAAACACCGGCTCTGTCGTCTGGACATCACCAAAAGCAATGTTGATCCAACTCTCGCGTTAAAAAAACTTACCACAAAAGAAAAGCGCAAGGTGTGAGCCTTGCGCTTTTTTTAATAGCTTAGCATGTATGTGAGCACTAAATATTCAATCTAACCCAAGAAATCATAAACCATTTTCTAAGATACAATTATGGACTATAGATCATTAAGCCGAGTGGAGGTAAAAAAAATAATTGATTCTTTTGTCGAAAAAAAATCTTTGGAAAACAACAAAGAATATGCGAGAGAATATTTTTTGAGTAATTATGAGGGAATAGACCACCCTCAAAATATGGATTTTGAAAACTTTTGGTGGAATTTTAGGGATGAAGTCCAAGAAACAGGTAAGATAAGCGACTATTCAATTTCTTATCATGGCATTAAAAAAGCCAGGAAATATATATTCCAAGATATTCCATCAAAGAGTGAGTATGTTTCCCCTTCGGTTCCTTTGGAAGTGCCCAACCAAATTTTATCAAATGACAATCCTGAGGATAGGTCTCACTTATATGCGCATGTAGCATTACTATTTCAAAAAGGAGCTTTGGCCGTGTCGTTGCCAAAAAAAACTGGTGGTAAAGTCAACGATAATCCTGACATGATCGGATTGCATCTTGTTTCATACAGCAATAAAAATGATAGCACAGTAATAATACCGAATTGGATGAGTTCGGAAAAGAAAAAAAACATTGTTATTGTTTTTGGCTGTGAAGTAAAGCCCTATCTATTTTCTGATACTGATATTTATAATGCGATAGTTGAGGCACGGCATAACTCGCGTTATTTCGACCAAGCCTGGCTCTTAAGCCAAATCCACAATGATAAAATTGAATTGGCGAGAGAACTCGGCGAAGAATACAATGTGGGCGTAATTAGTTGGAATAATATTTGGCCATCAAGGTCAGATGTTGTTTGGCAACCCTCCTCACAAAAAAGCACTAAAAACAATATTGATTATTTTTCTAGGGAATCAGTAAAATCTTTGTCTCTTCTTACAACAATTGAACAACTATACAATGAGATAAAAGATGAGGCTATATCAAAAAAATCACAATATGCTCTTAAAGCTTTTTTTACAGATCAAGACCTTGAAAGTTTAATCCGACGGTTGCCTATTTCAATTCGGGATGTTTTAAAGTCTGGAAATAATGGAGAAGATCCATCTATACAAGCCTTTGTAAATTTGGTTGAATTTATATTTATGGATTCATACCAAGAGTTTGCAGACAACGATGAGTCAATATCTGGTTATCTCCAAAAGAGTCACACAGATATGTATGATTATTTATCAAAGGGTAGTCATAGACATTTGTCCACTTGTCTCCAGAAAAAATTAAAAGAAACGCTGGCAGATTTTGCGAAGAATATGGCAGCCGATTCAAATGAGTTGTCAGATTTTTTGTTGAAACTAAAATAACTTATTACAAAAGAAAAAGCGCAAGGTGTGAACCTTGCGCTTTTTTTATATCTTCTACTTTCGTAATTTATGCAGCGAGTGCTTGCGTTACTTTCTCGGCGGCTTGTTTTAAGCCTTTTGCTACGAGGAAGTTGAGTCCGCTCTCTTCGAGTATCTTTCCTGCTTCGATAGCATTGGTGCCTTCGAGACGTACAACAATAGGTACGTGTGGCTTGACAAGACGTGATGCCTCGACAACGCCATTGGCAACGCGATCGCAACGAACGATGCCACCAAAAATATTAATCAAAATCGCTTTCACATTTGGGTCAGAAAGAATAATTCTGAAACCACTTGCAACGGTCTCGGCATTTGCTCCGCCGCCAACATCAAGGAAATTCGCCGGGTCGCCGCCCGCAAGTTTGATGATATCCATCGTTGCCATCGCAAGTCCTGCGCCATTAACCATACAGCCGACGTTTCCATCAAGCTTGATGTAATTCAAATTTGATTTCGATGCTTCGATCTCCAACGGGTCTTCTTCGTCAAGATCACGAAGTGCCACAAACTCAGGGTGGCGATACATTGCATTGTCATCGAAGTTTACTTTCGCATCGAGGGCAATCATTTGGCTTTCTTTGGTTAAGACAAGCGGATTGATCTCGAAGAGCGACGCATCGGTTTCTTCATAAGCTTTGTACAGCGCTTTGATAAACTTCACACATTGCTTTAGTGCATCACCACTCAGCCCCAGCGCAAAGCTAAGTTCGCGAGCTTGGAAATCGCGAAGTCCGATAGCCGGGTTGATATAGGCTTTGATGATTTTCTCCGGGGATTCTTCGGCTACCTTTTCGATCTCCATTCCGCCCTCAGTCGAAACCATAAAGACGTTCTGCCCCGTTGCACGGTCGAGTACGATACCGGCATAAAACTCTTTATCAATGTTCACCCCTTGCTCGACGAGCAAACGCTTTACGAGACGACCTTCAGGTCCCGTCTGGTGTGTAACGAGTGTCATCCCAAGAATCTGCGAGGCATAGGTCTTGACCTCATCAATATTCTTTGCTACTTTTACGCCGCCGCCCTTGCCGCGACCGCCGGCATGGATTTGTGCCTTCACAACGGCAACAGCCGTAGGAAGTTTTTTCGCAACCTCGACTGCCTCAGCAACCGAATGCGCAACATAGCCTTCCGGCACCGGAACGCCATACTTCTTGAGAATTTCTTTCGCTTGATACTCGTGAATTTTCATAAAAATAATATCTGTCTATATATACAGAGCAACAAAAATACGAACATAGGGGGAAGCGCACGGGAGAATGGGAATAAAACAGGTTTCTTCAAAACGCTTTTTTGGAGGTCATGCGAGTATAATGTTAAATTTTAAGGTAACCCAAAATCCCGCTCAGCCGCTATGGTCTGACGAAAAAGTCGATTAGAGATTATTCCCTCAAAATCAATATCATATTGAAAAATAATTACTTACAGCCATCCAAGTATGACTTTACCCGTAGGGACTCATCTTTCCCTAAATTAGTTTGTAACCTTTTGGGGGTTTACGGGTCTATTGTATAGAAATCTTTAGTAATGGAACAGCAACTACCATCATCAATTGAGGTTGTTTTGCCCGAGCAGGCAAACCCTTTTTATAGCGAAGAAGACCGACGCGACTTAGTTCGCATCGCCGCTTTTATTGCTGGTGATGACAGTGCTTTTCTCGAACTGTATGCCAGATACGAAGCGCCCCTGCTGCACTATTGCAGGAAAATGTGTTCAGATCATCGTGTCGCCGAAGACTCTTTCCAGGAATCCTGGACTCGCATTTTTGAGCTTCGCGCCAAACAAGGAACAGTAACACACTTTCAGCCGCTGCTCTTCAAGACAGCGCGCAACATTTGCCTTAATGCCCTACGGCGCGAGTGGGTTCGAAACAAAGGAACCGTCGAGCTTGATTCGGTTGAGGTTTCAGGACCAGCCGATACGACCAACGACGACAGCGAACTTAGAGCATTGCTTTCGCGAGCTCTCGGGAAACTGCCGATCGATCAACGTGAAGTGTTTGTCTTGCATGAGTACTGTAGCTTTACTTACGTAGAGATTGCTACGATCTTGGGCAAAACACCGAGTAATGTAAAAACAACGGCATTCCGTGCCAGAACAAGATTACGGAAAGTCATTTCGAGCTGGTTAGGGCTTGAAGAAGACGATAGTCCGACAGAGCATTTTCCATTCCTCCAACGATAAGAACATATTAATAGGAATAACACGATATGAACCTTAGAGACGAAGAACAATTGCAGCAATACTTCGAACGGAAAATGACTTCCGGCGAGGAGCAGAATTTTCTCATCAATATTGCCGCCCGCGATGATATGCGTCTTGCATTCCGCTCGCAACTCGAATTGTTGCGTGCTGTTCGCGCCGATAAAGATGTCTTTACTTCAACAGTACTCGTTCGTACCCGCACACTGAGCGCACTCGGTCTGGGTGCCGCTTTGTTGCCGAATGTTCTCAAAGACAATGAAGTTGCCCAAGCCGCATTGCTACCGCAGCCCCATTCGCTCTGGTCGTTTATTAAACGCCCTGTTTCGATGCTGGTTGCCGGTGTTTTACTCGGCACTGCTATGACCTATTCGCTTGCGCCTTCATCCAATACATCAGATATTCATCAAGCAGCTCCGCAGAAAATTGCCCCTGCAACATTGATCATTACCGAACCAACTGTCCAGCAGCCGGTTTCGACTGATCAATCATCGCCCCAAAGCGCGAGTATAAAACAGACCCCTGCCACACATAAGCCTGCAGTGCATACCCAGAAGCAGAGCCTGCAGAACGATATACCTTTTATCATAAAATCAAGAAAAGGAAAAATCGAAGTCCAGACCACGAAGCATCCTGCGGACGCTACTATTTCAGGACAAAAATAAACTCCATTGTATTGAGAACGATAAGCGAAGGATCTAAACTCTCAGAGTCAAAGTGACGTGAGAGTTTAGATTCTTCGTATGTTTGCGATCCCAAAAGAGTTAGCTATTCGATGAAAAAAGAATTAGTGTATCCTCATGAGTCTCCAAAAAAAATAACACAAAAGTAACGAATCTTCACAGGAAGTTTCAGGTTCCATAACTACCATCTACACAAACTCACGAAAGGAGTCATTATGCTCAATCAAGTGACATTGGTGGGACGGACGGAAATGCCTGGACTCTTCAGGTACGAGATCGCTGACGAAAAGCGACGCAATCATACAGTAGAAATACCGAGTACTGTTCTGATGATCGAGCCACAGAATCATATCCGTGGCAGTGACAAAGAACATCTCGATACAATTGCTTGCGGCGCCGTACTGATGAATCTCGATCCGGAATCACGGTTTCACAAAGTCGATCGCTCGATGGTGAACCGCGCATACGATGCCGCCTCCCATGCTCAAATTCTTGGCAAGTTTGGTAATAAAATTTACTAAGCCAGCCAAAAATCTGACAAAGAAAACCGCTCATATTGCATGAGCGGTTTTTTTTACACTATCTCACAATTTTTGCTGCAAAATCAAACCCTTGAGAAATACGAGCGAAAGCAAATACCGGGTCATTAGCAATATATAATCAGGGTAAAACGGCATTATTTCTATCTCGAAGAGTCAGCTGTTCCGAGCGAACTTTCTGCCTCTAAATCAGTTGTATTTATAGGATTTGTTGTGAAGATGTCGCTATTTTATCACGGTCTCGATGGGACTCGCCAAAGCTTTTTCGGAGACCGCCAACGGCGGTTTTTATTTCCTTGCATAGTATTTACAATTGTATCTTTTTCTCAGCTACATTTAGTGATGGCGCAAATGACCGTTGGCAAAACGGCAGAGTCTCAGCCGCTAACGACAGTTTCGCTCGGCGCTACCGTTAGCTCGAATGTGTCTCGAACACATATTGATGCCTATAGCGGTGATATACTCTGTGGCGTATTTAGCAATGGGTACGGGTCGCATTTCAGTTTGCAATCGCAAATTGAATTACCGATCAATCAATCTTTTGGTTTTCTCGGTAACATCTCATTTAGAAATCTTTCGAGCACTTTTACAACAACACCATTTGCAATTGAGCATTCACGCGATCTTTCGACCTTCGATACGTCTCGGATAAATCGCGAGCGTACCTTCGCTGTTTCGATGCTTGATCTGGGGTTAGGGGTGGGTGTTGCTTTTCATCCTTTCAAGCAGATAGCCATCTCTACAAGTATCGGTCTGGGTTTCATACCCACTCCAAATTATATACAAAGCGAACATTTGCAAACAACAGGTGCCGTTTATCTCGATAATTTACTTTCTACACGGACCGTTGCTTCAGGTGATTTTTCTGCACATCGTTTTTTTATATCCTTACAACTTGCTGCCGGATACGCTCTCCCGGTTTCAGAAGCTATCGCATTCCGACCTTTTGTTGAAGCATTTATACCCTTAACTTCTATCGCCACAATAAATGACCAATCATATCGGACCTATGCCATCAGCGGCGGAGTGTCACTGGTCTATGCTTTTCCAAGTGAAATAGTAGAACCTGTCCGTGAAGAACTACCCCCAATATTATTACCAAAGCCGATTGCCACAAAAGAGATCATCAAACAGCAAGCCCCACCAAAACCACCACTTCGGTTGGCAGTGCGGGCAGTGGGGCTGACCGATAACGACGAAGAAATTCCCCAGCCTGTGCTTTCGATCGAAAATGTATTCATCACTGATGTCTCCCCGACACTTAATTATTTATTCTTTGAAGATGGCGCATCAACTATATCGCCACGTTATCATCAATACAGCACTGATCGGGAAACAGGGACATTCAATACAAAAGAGTTTTTTAAGCTGAATGCCCTTGGTATTAATCATGAATTGTTAAATACCCTCGGTCAGCGTTTGCAACAGCATCCCGAAGCATCTATTACACTCACCGGCACCCGAAGTCTCCACTCGCCCGGAGATTCATCAATGGCGACTTCGATTGCGCTCGATCGTGCTCGAAGCATTTCTGAATATTTACAATCACTCTGGCATATTGCGCCTTCAAGAATTCATGTTCGATCACGCTCGTTGCCCGAAAGTAGCTCCGACGATAACACACAAAGTGGACAAGCCGAGAATAGACGGGTTGAGATTGCTGCTTCATCACGAGAGATTCTCTCACCGGTCGAGACGAAACGTTTTGAGCAAACGGCAACACCACCCAGAATTAAATTTTATCAAGATATTTTTTCTGCATCCGGAATAAAATCAAACAAAATTATTATCAGACAAGGAAGTCGAGTGTTGGAAACGATCGACCAACTCTCGGGTAATAGCCAGCACGAGTGGCTTTGGAATATTTCTCAAGGAAGTCTTTTCAAAAGTAATGACTCCATCTCATGGACAATGGAGATTATTGACTCCTCAGGTGAGAGCACGGCGGTCTCCGGCACTATCAATATGCGTTCGGACGAACGTAGCAAAACACAACATAAAGTCGACAGCTCTTCGGCAGATAAATCCCTACAGCGTTTTCACCTCTTACTCTTTGAGTATGCCTCATCCTCAGAACTGGGGCAGAATGCAAATGACATCTTAAATCGTATTGCGAATGTCGTAACTCCCGATGCTTCCATTCGCATTATCGGTCATACCGATATTACAGGCGATCCGTCATTCAACGAACGGTTATCATACGACCGTGCATCTCGAGCATCGATCTTATTAAGTAATAAACTACGATTCCTCGGCAAAGCCACTCCGTCGCTCGATCTCGAAGCGCGGGGATCAAAAGATATTATTTTTGATAACTCTGTGCCCGAAGGTCGGATGCTATCGAGAACTGTACGAGTATCAGTGGAGCGTGACCTACGATGATCCCTCGCTGGATATACCGTCTGTGTGCTATTGTGACAGTGATCTTGTTGATCAATGGAGATACGCTTGCCCAAAATTGTCGCAAGAATATGCTGATATTGCCCGATGGTGATTCGTATGCCGTGGTAAGCTCTCCACAAAATATTCCACTTGGCTCACTCACGGTCGAGTGTTGGGCTAATCCTACTACTATACAAAATGACGCCGGTATTGTTGAGTTCGGAGATCGTGCTGACACAGGAGCGTTTAGCATCCGTCTCGGTTCAGGACAAACCGTGATCGCCACTGTTCGGATGAGCAATGGTATTATTAATCTCCAATCTTCAACTATCCCAAACATTAACAGTTGGCACCACTTTGCATTAACGGTCACACCCAATGACAGTATTCGTTTATATGTCAACGGCAACTCTGTTGCCTCGGCTCCGACCACAGCTTCGACTATTGTTGGCTCTTGGAGTTCTTTCTATATCGGACATAGTGGAACCACAGGAATTAATTTCATCGGAGATATTGATGAACTCCGCATTTGGAGTGTCGCACGTACACAAGCACAGATACTAGCTTCGATGTCGCAACCGTTTATTGGCAATGAAGCAGGTCTTACACAATACTATAAATTTGATGACGACCCGCAAAGCAGGTTTATCCATAACTTCACCGGTACCGGCAACGAAGCTTCATTCGTTACCAATGCTTTCTTAGATCTCAGCTCGTCCCCGGTACAGGGTCCACCACCGAATGGCTATATGCTCGGTTCGAAAGAAAAATCATTAGTATTGCCTGATTTGTTGTGTACATCATCCGAAACAGCGGTCGTCCATATTTTTAATCGAGGCGATGAAAGTATTGAGATCGGTCAGATCGGATTTCAACTTGGCAATGTATTTAGTGTCAGCTCGACCAGCGGTTTCCCATTGTCAGCCGGAGATACCAACAGAACCGCACTTATCAATATCCAAGTAAATGCGCCAATCCCCGGGTTATATACTGATACACTTATTGTGCCGAGTGCAACAATTTGTGGTGGTATTGTACGCATACCGGTAAGCGTAAAACGTGATATAATTTCGTTTGCATTTGAAGACACGGTATTTCGACTTGGCACATTACTCAATTGCAATCTGCCTCTGGAAACACAAACCTTGCTCCATAACAGTGGTACAAAATCTGTCACGATCAATTCATTAAGTTTTACCACCGGTACACCGATCAGCATAGTTTCACCACAAGGTTCATTCACGATCAAACCCGGGGCGACACAGCAAATCAAATTACGTATTCTCAATGGTCCATCGCAAATTTTCAATACATCCCTCCGAGCAATTGCCGCTGAATGTCCGAAGTTTGCTCAAATCCGTTTTGATGGTCTCAGAAGTACACCATCATTTTCCGTGGCTCCATCTGTTGTATTTCCGACAATTAATCTTCCTTCAACACCGATACAACTTGATACAACAATATCTTTCAAGAATACAGGTACCACCGTGTTATCGTTTACGCCACCACTCGAATTACTTGGTGCCAACAGCTTCCAATTGATCAAACCAAGCAACGGACTTGCACAGATCAAACCCGATTCATCATTTGCTATTACAGTCCGCTACAGAGTAAGTGAGTGTGGTACCTATCAAACGAATCTTCATATTCAGGATGTTCGTGATTGTGGAATCGATACGATTATTCCTTTCACAATTACAATCCTCGGTCCCAATGTTTCGACTATAGCCGATACCGTTGATTTGGGTAGTGGCTGTAATGTTCGTGATACGATTCTAACATTGAAAAATCAAAGTGGCAGGTCATTACTTATCGGGAATCCTTTCTTTTCAGAGGATGGTGTGCTTTTACTTCAAAGCTTTGGAGTACTTCCGAAGCAATTAAATGATGGCGATTCCATCAAATTAAAATTCCGTTTTAACCCAAATAAACCTGGTGAGTACACAACTATTGCTCGTTTCCCA
Organism: Bacteroidota bacterium; assembly: GCA_025363505.1. GTDB lineage: Bacteria > Bacteroidota > Ignavibacteria > Palsa-1295 > Palsa-1295 > JAFDZW01. The sequence continues at coordinate 7,459 of JANYDV010000032.1, read as the reverse complement.
CTATCACCGTGCGGTGATAAGATCATCACCTTTCATTCGATCTATGGCGTGGGGAAAATTTTGAAAAGTGATTCTGTCGTGGATTTCGGTGCCGGCTGTGATTTATCTTCACAAACGTCCACGATAAAAATACAAAATCTTACGGGTCGTACAATCTCTGTCACTGATACTACTTCTATTTTTTCAAAGAATTTTTACCTCATCTCTCCTCAACTCCCTTTTACAATAAATTCTAATGAAGAAAAATTGCTCGTCATACAATGTATTCCTTCCACCTATGGTGCAATTCGAGGCGACGTCATACTCTCTGAAAATGGGTGTTACATTACTAAAATTGATGCGAAAGTAATCCGAGAGCATGCAAAAATTTATACCGATAAAACTATATTAGAATTCGGGGTTGCTTGCCCTCATGATACTACAATTCGCTCTTTTGTATTAAGTAATTATGGTTTTGGTGATGTAGCGATCACTTCTGCACATATTATAAGTGATCCTGCTTTTTCATTTAACGGAGACCCTATTGTTCCAATAGCAGGTGGGACTTCAGTCTCAATTCCTATCGCGTTCGTACCAAATGATACCGGTGAATTTGTTGCGTTAGTAGAGTTTGTGTTCGGTCCTTGTGCGGATACAATCCGTTATACTGTTCACGGCACCGGCGGACCAAAACCTGAACTGCTTACGACTAGCTCAATTCTCGATTTTGGCTCGGTTACTCTTTCAAAAGATAGTACCATCTGTGTGACCCTATTTAATCCAAGTTGTCTGCCGATTAATCTTACTCCGTCTTCACTTCCTCACTCAAAAGCGCCATTTAAAGATATTCCGATCTCATTACCTGATAGTGTTTCAGATATTCATCCTCTTACACTTTGCTATACCTTCAAACCCGATCGTATTGGTACATTCTCGGAAATCGATACTATTTCTGTTGGTGAGCATCGTGTGATCATTCAACTAAAAGGAAAAGCTATACAACCGGATCTTCATTTTATTCATATAATTGATGTTGGAGATGTTCAGTTAAACTCAAACAAAACAGTGCCATTCGTTATTTCAAATGCTGGTGATGCCGCGACAAGCATTGTGATTATTAAAAATCCGAACCCTGATTTTTCTCTGACAACTATTATTCCATCGATTGCCGCACGACCCAGTATTATAGTTGATTCAATTGCATTTAATCCGAAGATACTTGGTAAACAATCCACAACATTTATTTTTGGTTGGAGCGGTCATACTGATACGATCATCGTTCGGGGTCGAGGCACAGGTCCAGGTCCACTTTTTTCAGCATCAATGATTGACTTTGGCAATGTCCGTATCGCACATGATTCTATCATCACTGTTGATGTCAGCGCATCACAAGGTTTCCCGATAACAATTACAGGCGTGTCAATTTCAGGCTCAGCCTATCGTGTATCACCTACCGGCACCGCATTTATCAATAGTATTAACGATACAATTCATTATCAAATAAAGTACTGGCCATTTGCCGAGCAACCCGATGATAATACATTAACATTAACCACCGCTTCATCCTCTGATGTTACTCTTGATCTTCATGGCGTTGGGGTCGAAGCACATTTTGTCATCACGCCAGATTCGATTGACTTTGGCAATACTGCCTTGCGAGGGTCTGCCACACCCCGAGTTGTAACGATTAGTAATACCGGTGGTTATCCATTAACATTGTTATCTGCTTCACTTCGCAATCCTGTCTTTACCATTACACCTGACCCACTATTACAAAGTCCTATCCCTCCGTACTCTTCATCACCATTTGTTATCAATTTCAAACCTACTCGTGCAGTTACATATCGCGATTCACTTCTTGCCGTCGCTGATGCACCAGAGCGTTCTGCGGGCGCTGTGCTTGTTGGGCGGGGTGTATTTGCTCCGTTGGGATATCCCGAAATTACATATGTCTTGCCCGATATTCGTGCTCGTGTTGGGGATATTGTTGATGTAGCGGTTATTATCGGCGGAGCCGATATTAATTTGGTTGACATTGATAGTTTCTTTTTTGATCTACAATATGACCCATTCGTGGTTTTCTTTTATGATAGCATTATTTCAAAAAATACCATCAGCGAGGGTTCTACGTTACGTTTTGAAAGATTAGACCATGATAGCACGATACGGATAAGTGGGAAAGGAAAGCGTTTGCCATCTGTCCCGGGCATTCTCTGCATATTACGTGCAGAAGCATTACTAAGCCAACATGATTCGACCGGACTTACTATAAATTCAAGCGACCCAAAAAATGCTGCCCAACTTCTGTCAACTACCGGATCGTTTGTCGTTACTGATTGCGGAAATTATCGTGGTGGCATACTTTTCAAAGGTCAATACTCTCTTGCTCCGGCTACGCCGACACCAACAAACAATATTATCACAATACCATTTGAACTGGGGCTCGCTGCCCGAGTGAAGATCGATTTATACGATCAACTCGGCAGACATATCCGCACCCTCCTTGATGCTGATCGCGGTGTCGGCAAGCATGAAATTGTTACTCATCTCGGCGATCTTCCTAGCGGAGAATATTATTACGTTCTCGAAAGTTTGGAGTATCGCTCCGGCGGGAAACTGTTTCTCACAAAATAGGAGATGTCAATAACAAATCTCTCGGTTGCGACTTAATTTCCATTACAAATGTTGTTAGAGTATTCAATAATAATTTTGTAGGTATTTATGATTTTAACAGACGCCGAAATTTTAGTTGAAATTGATCGCGGTACGATCGTTATACAACCATATCGCCTGGATTGTCTTGGTTCAAATAGCTATGATGTACATCTCGCCGCAGCACTCGCAACCTATACATCTCCTGTGCTTGACGCTCGCGAACACAATGAGATCGAGCATTTTTCCATCCCAGAAGAAGGCTTCGTGCTCCGCCCTGATATGCTCTATCTTGGTGTAACCGAGGAATATACCGAAACCCATAAGCACGTCCCTTTTCTCGAAGGAAAATCAAGCGTCGGCAGACTCGGTATAGATATTCACGCCACTGCAGGTAAAGGCGATGTCGGATTTTGTAATACCTGGACACTCGAAATTTCGGTGAAACAGCCGGTTCGCGTATATGCAGGAATGCCGATCGGGCAATTGATTTATTTCGTAGTCAAAGGTGATTGTATCAATCCCTATGCTACAAAATCAAGCGCGAAATATAATACCAGAACCGTCAAACCGGTGGAATCGATGATGTTCAAGAATTATGACGAGACTGCCGGTCGGTGGAAATAAGACTTAGACCATCTAATAAGCAAAATAGTAATTCCCGGCTTCAATTGACAACCAATAGGCATCATCTTTCGCTAACGCAGGAACCGGTTCGAAACGAACAAACGTAAAATCGTCCGGTGGACCAAGCCGCCAGTAATCACAACAGCCTTGATGCAAGGCAAGTGAATGGGTGAATGAGAATAATTGTCGAAAAATTTGCTCCATCCGAGAACCCGCTGAAAGCAAAATCCAATCTAAACGATAGATCCCATTCTTGTGAATAGCAATCGAGTCTTTGCGGAGAGTCCGTGATGTTTTTTGAAAAACAATATCGAGTGGGTTGCAAGAATCGAGAGCAAATGATTCGACCGTATGAAGTGAATCAGCGGAGGTCGTGACGACCGCACAAGCTATTCCATTGCGTATACATTCAAGATATAAACTGTCCGGATCGTCAACATCAAAGACCAAACCCGCAACATGAGCGCCATATTTTCTTACCGCTCTGGTCTGCCACATTTTTTTTGAAGGATCAAAGGGATATGTTAACTCCAAAGAAAAACCGTCTTGTAAGTATATAGTATTCGCAAAAATGCCATCCGGTTCGCGCTTTGTTGGAATGATTGTATATCTGCTTTTAAGGTAAGATCGTACCAAAGAATCAAAATTCCCTGATAATAGTATCATTTTATTAGGGGTTAGCGTCATTGGTTGCGAATGGACGCTTGAAAGTAAAAGAACCACCAGAATGTTGATATATAACAGTTTACGGCACATTTTTACTTTTCTGTCTCTGTTGATTACCATAAAAATACGGCACTTTTCAGCACACTGAGGGCGTTAATCAATTATGCCACCATTACCCCGATGGCACTCAATAATTAGAAGGATACTACACTATGAGAATGGTACCGAAAGAGAAGGAGTTATCTCCCGGCTCGGAAGAACCTTCCATCAAAATTGCTACCCCCCTTTCGAGACTTCAAGTCTCTGTCGTGCAGGAAATGCTGCGTGATACGGGTTGGAAGCATTCTGATCATTTCCACTCGCATCTGACCACTTCGACTATCCGCCCAATGTTCAAGGTAACTTTGTTCCAGGCAAAAGTCGGACTCAAGAGAAGCGAAGTGATCGACAAACTCAAAAAAGAGATTAAAGCCGTGAAGATCGAAACTTCACGCGCCAAGTAACTCCAAAATCTATAACACCTTTTAAAAAGGCGACTATTACAGGTCGCCTTTTTTATACCCTAACTTCCTCTTGAAAGTTGATCTCGAAGTGCCGCCAGCGACCGCTTCAGATCCGTAAGTTCTTCACGTTTAACAGTAACCTCTGCCGTTGGCGGTGGCGGAATAATAGCAAGTTGGGCTAGGTCCTGCTCCACTTTCCGAGCCGGCATTGCTTGTTGTCTGCGATCTTCCTCGCGCTCATCTTTCAGTACCAGCTTCGCACCTTCGATCGTATAACGTTCGTTACGGAGCAAGTCTTTGATGCGAAAGATCAGTTTTATATCTTTCTCGGCATAGATTCTATTACCGGCGCGATTCTTATGCGGACGAAGCTCCTCAAATTCCGTCTCCCAATAACGAAGCACATACTGCTCCATCTGAGTCATTGCGCTGACTTCAGAGATCGAGTGATAGAGTTTGGGGATCGTAAAGTCCTTCAGACCGCGGCGCGAACGCTCGGTTGAAGTCGTTATTTCCGGCAATTCATCGCCTGGTTTCACCTGTGGCACATCAAAAAATTCACCTTGCACTACCATAAGAGGGGGTTTTATGACAAGAAGGTTGTCATATCAATAGTACAAATCTACGAATGTAAAAGTGTCCCTGTTATGAAGTTGCCCCAAAACTACTTCTTACAATATTTCAATGATCGCTGTTGCCTCGGCAAGTTCGGCAGTATGCGTGATCGAAAGTTGTACCTGATACTTCGCACCGATGATCTTCGCCGACGTTTCGATCATCGAACCGCTGAGTTCGATTGAAGGTTTGCCCGAATATGCATTATGAACTGTCACTTCCTTCCACCGAAATCCACGACGAACACCTGTGCCTAATGCTTTAGCAAATGCCTCTTTGGCAGCAAACCGCGCGGCAAAATGTTCATACTTCTTTGCCCGACTTTGGCAATACGCTATCTCAGTTTCGCCAAAAATGCGCTCAATAAATTGCAAGCCATACTGCTCCATCGTCTGTTGGATCCGTCGAACCTCGATTGTATCAATGCCAATGCCAAAGATCATAATACAAATGTATTTTAATACTCATACAACGCCTCAATAAGAGTCTTTAGTTGTAGTCGTTAGTGAGTCATCTTCACTGAGTATTACTCCACTATAATATCATATTTCCCCAACAACCCAAAGAGCGAATGCAGGACAAATTTTGATTTTTTCATCCGATTTTCTTCAGGGTCTATAGTGAAGTTGTAGGAGGTGGTGAAATCTACTTTTTCAAGATTTGATTTTTGGAAGACTGCATTTTCGAGATTGCAATTTGCCAGCACTGAGCCGGAAATATCAGTATTGATAAAGAATGTTCTGATCATCGAGCAATTCGTAAACTCGGTTTTCTTGAGTGAGAGACCTTCGAAGGAAACATAATCTAAAATGCAATCGCGAAACGTGACGATCATCATTGACGGATTACAAGTGTTGATCGCGACGCCTGTGAGTTTGCAGTCAGAAAAACTCACATCGCGCAAACTTGCTTTTTCGACTATAGCGTTACTCAGATTACAACTGATAAATTTGCAATCAATAAACACCGCCCCACTCAATCTACCGGACGAGAAATCGCAGTTCTTGAATGTACAACTTTCATAAGTTGTAATTGCGAACCGATCTTTTTGAATATCGAATCGTTCGAATAGTTGTTCTTCGATATACTCCACTTTTTTACAGTGTAATATTGAGAAGATCAGAAATAACGCGAAGTTCGTAGTCGGCTCCGTGGTCGGTCGTCCCAAATGTATCGCCATACCGTGCGAATGCGGTTTTCATTCCAACAGCTTTTGCACCAACGATATCGCGCTCGGGCCAATCGCCTACCATTAATGCTTCTTCGGGTTTGACATCAAGAAGCTCCAAGACTTTGCGAAACGGTTTTTCAGAAGGCTTACGCTCACCGGTGTCATCAAATGTTACAGCAGTAGAAAAGATATGGTGAAAGCCGATGAAACATAAACGCAGCCATGCCTCGCGACTGGGGGCATCAGATAGAACTGCAAGCTTTACCCCACGACGGATAAGCTCCATCAGTGTTGCGGTAACGTGCGGATAAGGTTTCAGGGCAGCTTCGCGTGCACGGCGATAAGCAACCACCCCTGATGCCAGCACCCGATTATCAGCCTTTTGGAAGATACCATAAATAAGATCATCAAACACTTGTTGATACTCGATGCCGCGCTCTTTGTAAATCGCATCTACTCGCGCTTTAATTTCTTCGGTACTTAATTCAAGCCCCGCATCAACCATTGCAACAATAGCTGCATCAATTGCTTGGCGTTTCATCGCCATAAAATCTACAAGTGTGTTATCGAGATCGAAAACGATTGCTTTTATCATTGTTTAGAGTTCTATCACAAGTCCGTCGTATCCCAATCTAACATTCTCGGGCAACTTCTGTTCAGTTTCGGCGTGAAGGATGTCGTGGTTCATGTGCGTCAGAAATGTTTTTGTTGGCGCAAGTTCTTTTGCTATTTTGACCGACTCATCTATAGTCAAATGTGTCGGGTGCTCGCGATGTCGCAACCCATCAAGTACCATTACATCAAGCGTCTTTAGTTTTTCTTTCGATGCAACCGGGATTCGTTTGCAATCAGTAAGATAGGCAAACGAGCCAATCTTAAAACCGAAGATATCCATCATTCCGTGATCAATCGGTATAGGCTCGATCAGTAATTCACCGATCATAAACGGTGTCGAGTCAATAACTGTAAATGGAATATCGGGCACTCCACCGCCCCCAGTATTTTTTACACGACCAAATGCATACGGGAATGTAGATCGAATTCCATCATAGGTCTCTTGCGAAGCATAACACTTGGGTACAGTTAACTTTAAAAATTGGAAAGCTCTAAGATCATCAAAGCCTGCTATGTGGTCGTAATGATGATGTGTATAGAGAATAGCATCTACGTTGTTGATCTGATGGGTAAGCATCTGCTGACGGAAGTCTGCGCTTGTATCTATTAAGATTGTGGTGTTATCAGTTTC
>JANYDV010000007.1 GCA_025363505.1 Bacteroidota bacterium | reverse complement strand
TTTTATGATATTGGTATCGCTTTCGAAAATGCCTTGAACTCGACACTCGACGAGTCGCGCGGGTTTTCCTTCATGAATTCGGATACGGATTTTTATGGAGTCTCTGCCACAAGGTTGTAATTGTTCGATCTTAAGAGTTGCAAAAGTATAGCCGAGTGTAACATACTGTGCAATAAGTGCTCGCAGATCGCCATCTAACTGTGATTGATCAAGCGTATCACCTTTTTTTGTAATAAACCTGGCTTCAATTTCGGATGGTGAATAGAGGCGAGAGCCAACAATATTTAATTCTGTGATAGAGTACCGCTGTATCGGTTGTGCAACAAGCGTTGTTGCACTTGACGAAGCAAGAATAACAAAAATGAAAATGACTATTGATTTGCCCTTCACAAACCTGACCAACGAGCTTCTCCTGTGAGCGATTCCGCAATTATTATGCCCTGAGCATCCAGCCATTCATCGTTTTAGGGCTTTTGGTTTGTCGAAAATCTCTTTTGCGATAATAAATTTTTTGAATGCATCGGTTGTGTATCGTGAGTCGGCTTCGCCTCGTGCTTGAGCTGAGCCTTGTTCAAACTCTATATCAGATGCACGATGATCGGCGGCGGTCAAGCCGACGTTCTTTCGGAAATGAGAGACTTCTTGATGCTCACTGACGGTGAGAACATCCTCGGAGCGTTGTTCGTAGGCGCGATGCGCATTCGAGTCATCATCAGTCCTATAAATATCAGTAGTGTTTTCTTTCTCTTGATACGCAACTTCATACTCTTCGTCGTTCGGAACGGTGCGTTTCATATTCTGCAGATTTTGCAACGAGCGCACATTTGCCTTCGCCTCGGTGAGATGTTTATTGCGCGCTTGCTCTGCCATTTTCTGTCGAAGCGTTTCATCAATCGCGGGTTTTTTCTTTTTCATTGCGGCGGCAATTATTCTGATGAGAATAATCACTGCAAAGATGATAAATGTTTTCATAATGTACCTGAGACAATACTACCACGTTTAACAACTGCTACAACATCACTGACGCCAATATGGTACGGCAAAAATGCAAGAGAAGGAATATCATATAATACGAAATCGGCATATTTGCCGATTTCAACTGTTCCATGCGTTGTGCCGAGGCCAAGCGACACTGCGCCGTTAAGTGTCGAAGCAGTAAGTGCTTCTTCGGGTGACATTCCCATACCAATAACGGCAAGCGACACCGCGAGTTGCATGTTCTCGCTCATGGACGAACCCGGGTTGCAGTCGGTTGCAATTGCAACAGCACATCCTGCCGAGATCATCTTTCGCGCCGGAGCATACGGCTCGCGAATACACATCGCTGTGATTGGTAATAGTGTTGCGATAGTTCGTTCAGATGTCGCAAGTGCCTCGATGCCTTTTTGATTAATTTTCAACAAATGATCAGCGCTATAACTGCCGAGTTTTACGGCAAGTTTTGCGCCTGAGGTATCGGCAAGTTCGTCACAGTGCAGCCTGATTTTTAAGCCTGCTTTTTCTGCAGCTTTGCAAATTAACTCAGTTTCATCGTTCGTATAATAACCTTCATCGCAAAAAACATCAGCGAATTCTGCAAGATTCGATGCGACGACTGCCGGCAATTGTTGTTCGATCAACTCTTTGATATAATCTTTCTTTGATTTCTCAGTTGGTACCGCGTGCGCACCGAGCCATGTTGCGACCAGCTCAAGCGGCGTTTGTGTCTTGAGTATTCGTATGGCTTCGAGTAGTTTGATCTCCGATTCGAGCGACAGACCGTAACCGGATTTTACTTCCATCGTCGTCGTACCAAGCGCCAGAGCCGAGCGTAAATAGCGTGCCGATTTTTTTACGATCTCATCGAGCGTTGCCTCGCGCGTTTGCGATACACTTGCTCTGATCCCTCCACCAATTGCCGCTATTTCCTGATAGCTTTTTCCTTCGGCTCGCATACAAAACTCATTGCTTCGTTCCCCTGCAAACACAGTATGTGTATGTGAATCTACAAAACCGGGAAGTGCGAGAAGGTTTTTACAATCAACCACATCAGCCTCTTTAGGATAGAGAGCACCGGTTTGTTTTTCG
>JANYDV010000329.1 GCA_025363505.1 Bacteroidota bacterium | reverse complement strand
CTGCCAGTGGACGCTCTTCTTGTAACTCGTAGCCCGCATCTTTGAGTTCACGAAAGAGCGAACGACGTTCATCACGGCGGAAACAAATAGTAAGCTCGGTGTCGCTTGCCCAATAATAAAATGCACGATTGAGTGCAAACGACGGAATACCTTGTGTTTTATTATAGGCGATCTGCGCTTCTCGCGAAATTTTTTTACGCTTTAAATCTTGATCAGAAGCAGCTTTTACATAAACGGTGGTAATATTTTGTTCGAGCGCAAGAGCGATTGGTCGGGGTGTACGAACTCCGCTTCCGATCGATGAAGAGATCGTCGTGCCGCGAAGTGATTTAGGACCGGCAGAAGTCACTCGAACGATCGTCTTCTCCCGAGCTTTTTCATCAAGAAGAGGTTGCGCAACGTGTTGAAATAACGCACGCACACCTCGCCTCCCCAGCTCATCGGCTTCTTCAAAAGAAAGGTGGCGTATCGGTTTTGCGCGAGCGATATACTCAGGATCAGCAGTGTAAATGCCGGAAACAGATTTCCAGATGACGACATCTTCTGCTTCGAGAGCTCTGCCAAGTAATGTTGCGCTCAGATCTGAGCTTTCCGATCCCATCGTCGTAACATCGCCCTCGGCTGTCCCTCCGATAAAGCCTTGTGTGAGTATCACTTTTCCTTTTTGAAGCAGAGGGAGAAGTCGCGTGTTACAGCGCTCCCGAATAGCCTCATTATTCGGTATCGCCGAGCTATACTGGGCATCAGTTATAACTATCCCTTTGGCATCAACTACCTCGATTGATATTTCCGCGTCCGAAAGCATTGCCCCGATAAGTGCCGAAGCAAAATACTCTCCCTTCGATAGAAAAGCATCGAGCGTACGATTCGAAAGTTCTTTGGTGATCGTAACTCCTTCGACAAGTTTTGCGATCTCGCCGGAAAGTTGGTGAATGTTTTTAACAACAGTCGCGTATGCCTTGTCCGAAAGCGCAAGTGATTCGGCAAGTTGCAAATGTCTTTCGACAAGTCGTTCGAGGGTTTCGCCGGCAAAAAGACCTTTTCCTCCTTCTGCATCTTCGGCTATAGAGCGCAAACGACGTGTCGTATGTCCTATAGCTGAGACAACCACAACCAACCCGATATGCGGGTCGGCACTGCGAGTGCGTGCACGCTTACGTGCTTGTTCCTCATAGGTACGCCGAATGATCTGCACCATTCGCTGCAAACCTCTGATCGAGCGAGTGGTCGCTCCGCCAAATTTATACACTATCATATTCGTGTAAAATAATAGATTGAAAGCCTCTTTAGTTCGGCACGGCTTTCGGAAAATGGTGTTTTATTACTCTATCATGTGGAATGTCCAAACATACTCCGAACTTCCTTCGACCCAAACGCTTGCTCGCGAGCATCTTGACAATGGCATTGCCCGTCATGGTGATGTCTTTATTGCATTACATCAATCCAGTGGGAGAGGTCAATATCATTGGCGTGAATGGTACGACGAACCCGGCACAAATCTTCTTCTTTCGATCGTATTAACCGAGGTTGCTCCTGAAGTGATCGACTTGATGCAGTTTCTGACGGGATTAACCGTTCTCGCAACGATACGGTCACTACTCGAACGCGAACTCCGATTATTTGATCCATCACGAGTGCAACTCAAATGGCCGAATGATATTTTACTCGACGGAAAAAAGATCTCCGGTATCCTCAGCGAGGCTGTCTGGAATGGAAACACGTTGAAAGGAATTGTGATTGGCATTGGGATAAATGTCAATCAGGATTATTTCGCTTCAACGGTCGCTACAAAAGCCATCGGCTTGAAATCAATCTTACAATATACGCTGCCCCTCAATGAAGCGCGTGACCTTCTGTTGGCAACTATGCAATATACGTTGCATCATTATCACAGTCGAGAGCAATTACTTCATGATATCCGAACTGAACTTGCTTGGATGGGAGATCAAACGATTACGGCGAGCACACCTGATGACCGTACTTTTGAACGTGCAATGGTTCGTGGAATTAGCGATAACGGGGCAATGATCATTCGCGCTTCAAATGGTGAAGAACATACACTTCAAGTTGCAACTATTACTTTCACTTTATGATCTTAGCTGTTGATATTGGAAACTCGTCGATTACTTTCGGAGTCTTTGACGGCACAGAGCTCATCGATACATTTGCCTTCACGACCGGTGAAATTATCTTCGGAGTAAATGCTCCGGAGCTTCAGCGAAAATTAAATTCTCTACAAGAGATAACTAATGTCGTCATCGCTTCTGTGGTGCCTGATGCCACCGACAACTTACGACTTGTTATAGCTACTTCCCTCGTTTCAGCGACGATCACAGTGATTCATAATGATGATGTACCGATCATCAATCGTTACCGACATCCTGAACAAGTGGGCACCGACCGATTACTTTCTGCACTTGCGGGTTATCACTTGTATGCGAAGTCAAAACATAAATCATTGATTGTAATCGATCTCGGAACAGCAACCACGTTTGATTGTGTCAATACTGATGGCGAATATCTTGGCGGTATTATTTCTCTCGGGGTCGAGTCAAGCGCACGACATCTTTCTTCGATAGCCGCACAATTACCGACTATTAGATTGGAATTCCCACCGCAAGTTCTAGGTACTGACACCATACAGAGTATGCAATCCGGTATACTCTATGGTGCGCTCGCGTCTCTTGAGGGTTTGGTCTCACGTTTGCAGGAAGAGGTTTTTGCCGGACAAGAAATCATTACTGTTTCTACGGGCGGTCTTTCACGCCTATTTTCCGGAAAAACAACTCTTATTAATTATGTTGACCCTGCGCTGGTGTTACGGGGAATTCTTATCACAGCATTGTCGCTTTAATTGCAGTATAAAATTGTAGTGCATGAAAACATTTGATCTTTCCGAGTTACCGTTTCCAGTTGCCCATCGGTTGCTTCTCGGAGGCATTGCTCCGCGACCCATTGCATTTGTATCAACAATAGACAATAGTGGCAATGTGAATCTTGCACCATTCAGTTTCTTTAATGCATTTGGCGCTAATCCTCCGATTGTGTGTTTTAGTCCCGCTTATAGTGGCAAGACCGGCGCAGCAAAAGATACACTTCTCAACATTCTTGAAACAAAAGAATGTACAATCTCGATTGTCAGCTATGATATGGTTCATCAAATGAGTCTGGCATCAGCCCCCTACGAACGCGGCGTTGATGAATTTATTAAATCAGGATTTACAACACTTCCATCGTTGAAAGTCAAAGCTCCGGGTGTGGCGGAGAGTCCGTTTGTTATGGAAGCGAAATTACTCCAACATATTGATTTTGATCATAAGCCCGGCAGTGCCAATATGCTGATCTGCGAGGTGCTGATGATACATATTCGTGAGGACGTAATAAACGATAACGGTCAGATCGACCCCCGAGCAATGGATCAAGTTGCCAGAATGGGTGGACAGTGGTACTCTCGTGCAGCGCAAGGCTTATTTGAACTTAGCCAGCCTTCTACCGTTAAACATGGTTTTGACTCCATTCCTGCTGAGATCAGGACTAGCCCCTACCTTACAGGTAACGACCTTGCAAAGCTCTTAGATGTAGAGGAAATCCCAACCATACCAATCACCAGTATAAGCAAGGAAACGCGCGAGAATCGTCATCTACGGGCAAAAGAATTGATTGAGCATAATGACATAGAATCTGCCTGGAATATCCTTCTTTCCTAAGCTATAAAAAACCTTCATGGTATGAAATGAAAAACCCCGTCGCATTGACGGGGTTTTTCGTGAACTCTCTCTGACGTAGAAAAATCTGTTTGTTAATTCCCGGCTGAGCTCTCGGGGCATACTGCAAAGTAGTGCCCCGAGATCTCAAACCGTGGAACGTCGTTCAATTAGTCTCTTAAGATTACAACCTGTACAGTGTTGACATCCAACGGATTGGTTGACTCAACCTGAAGCGTTCCGGCTGCAGTGTTGATGTTAACCGGGTAGATCTGTCCGAACTGTGCACCGTTACGTGTGTAGTATGTAACTGTGATAGCGTCGTTGTTATCAAAACCGTTAGCACCGAATGTGTAAAGCGGTGTAACTGCACCACCATTTGGTCCGCCACCGACACCAGTAAGCTGCAAGATCTGACGGAGATAAACCGGGATCTTACCGCCAACCGAAGACAACTGCTGGTTGATAGCAGCGCCTGTTGTGTTGGTGCTTGTCAATGTGGTAGCGTTTGTACCGACACCGATGGTCATGCTGACGTTAGCCTGAACAGTCGTTACATTGCTGATATTACTGTTGTTGCTACCGTTGATGTTCGAGTTGTTCAATACAATAGGATTTGTAGTGAACGTTGTTGTGCCACCAGTAAAGTTTGAACTACCTGTCTGATTCATAACACCATTGAGGTTGTTCTGAGGAGCAGTCAATGTGTTTGCTGCAGTAGCAAGCAACTGATTATTCAAACCGGTCAAGGTGTTTGTTGCACCAGGAGCACCGATCGTGTTGGTCGTGCTCGCTGTACCAAGAGTAACGTTACCGGTCGAACCGAGTGTTCCGTTAACTTGAGTGTTCAAGAATTGAGCACTACCAGAAGTTTGAGTGATAGCACCATTATGAGCAGTTGTACCATTGATGGTTGTAGGACCATTTACAGTAATAGCATTACCGTTAATGGTTGTAGGTCCACCGTTATTTCCGAGGGCAGCCGATGAACCAGGTGTTGTTGCAAGTGAAGTGTTTCCTGTTGAAGAAAGACCACCTGTGATAGCAACATTGCCTGTGAAGTTCGTACCAAGGAATGTGTTAAAAGCACTTGTTCCGAGGCTGTTTTGGTTGAAAGCAGTATTAACTGCAATCGCTGCACCTGCTGCACCACCGCACCATGAAGACAACTGAGCAACCTGAATGTTGTTTGCGCAGAA
>JANYDV010000281.1 GCA_025363505.1 Bacteroidota bacterium | reverse complement strand
ATTATTATGAGCATTATGGAGGGAGTCAATCATATCACTCCATACAAGGATGTCAGCTTTCGGGCTGATCGTGCGAATGAGATCGTGACAACGTGTAATATTATCTGCAAGCAACGCTGCCGGGGAAAGATTTCTTGAAGTACAAGCAAGATCATGATTCAAATTTCTAATTTCGTCGTGCCCCATAAAAAAAGTAGATGGCTTATAGAGAGCATCAACACGTTTAACCTGATCGGTTAAGATCGAATACAGAGTGTCTTCAGATATGCAAGCCATTACGCTTCCGTTTCCGGTGTTGTCACTTACTGCTGCGTAGGGATGATAGTAAGAAATTAATATAGTATCTCCATTGTGTAACCCGGCAGCGGTAATACGTCGAAATGTGGGTGGCGCATGATAGGGGAAATAATTACCCGCACTCGTATTGAGTTTTTGATCAATAATTGGTTGATAATCCGAACCTTCATTATAAACAATTCCTGTAATCTTGTTTCGAACAGCAACAGGAGTACCACTACGACGAAGCACATTACAAAGTCCCCCTGAGTTGACACTAAAATCATCAAGCCAGATCGTACCATTGACGCCACCCCATACCCCACAATATAATAAGACCGATGTATTATTGAGTGTATTGAATGTTACTTCTGCTTTTGTCCAATCGGCAGTTTGCTGGGTTGTTAATGAGGTAGAAGTCAATACGCGTCCGTCATTGCCACCTATGGCAAGAAATTGGAAGTCGCCACCAGAAAAATTCTGTGTCTTGAACCAGACTGACATCACATAATATCCATTAGAGTCACACTTGACATTTACTTGGAATCTGCAATTCCCCGACGGATTCCCTGCCGTGAAATTCGTACACCTTGCGCTTGCCGCACCGCTATGAACCACCGTGTTATCAACGAATGTACTTTGGTTAGCTCCGTCATAAAACCCCCAACCGGAAAAAACGCCGCTTGCATTGTACTGCTCGAAACCACCATTGATAATGGTCACGCGAGTATCGGGGATAAGTTTTGCGGTATCAGCGTCAATGACATACTTGGTAACCGCATGAAGCCCTTCGGCAAGATTCGGATCATTATATAATATTCCCGAAGCCCACCCAAGTCCAATCACCCCCGGAATAACATCAATCTTACGATCTGTTGCCACAGTAGCAAGAGCATTCACATTTTGAAAATAATTGCTCCCTTGTGTTTGTAAGATTGCATACTTAAAATCATTCTGTTGCAAGCCATTCAATTTATATAACGCCATCGTATCAGCGAGCGCCTTTAAGAATGTAATATTATTATTGACCAATAAATTATGTGTTGAAAACACCCAACGCACAGGATAATCAGGGTAGTCCCAGATATGACATCCTGCAACCGAAGCAAACGAACCTCCTGAATTGATTAATTGCAACAGCGTCGTCACTCCGTTAAACACTCCATTACTATCAGTGCCGGCAAGGACAATCTTGGCTCCATCAACATCAAGTACATAACCTTCTGCAGGTGGCATTGGTACTTGGTTCGGCGTTCTTGTATCAAGTGCAGTTTGTAATGCGGCAAATGAATGATGAACGCCTACGAGCATAGCAGTGCCGTTGGAATATTGCGAAGATCTTTGAATACTGAGTGTCAGTGAGTTTTGTATTTGTAAACGCGCCTGCAAATACAATGCTGCGCGAATTGTTATACTATCAGCATCATCTGCAATTACTATTGGGGTTGCCGAAGTGATTGTAAATGAGTTTGGCTTATCAAACGAAGCTTTGGGACGCGGAAGAAGGTGACGCAAATCTCCGGCACGCGCAGAAAAGGTAAGCGAAAGTGCGATCAATTCTACAATAATGACAAAGCGTAGTTTCATAAGACTCCTCCAAAAATGAAATACGAACACATACTTATAGTAAAATGAATAACATCGGAAAAAGTTACTGATCCTTTTGAATTTCTGCGACTTTTTTCAATGTTTTGTCTCTTACTAACTGTAACCGCGCGGCTACATTTACTTATACTACTGCATGAGTTCTCTGGAACAAGAGAGACACGAACGTTTCTTGCGGCTTTTCGAACCCCTCAGGGTTGGTTTCGGACGGTTTTGTCGTGCGATCACCTCTGATCGGGAGCTTGCCCGCGATCTCGCATCCGATTCAATACTCATTGTCTTTGAGCATATTGATTCGTTGCGTGATGACGGCAAATTCAAAAGCTATCTATTTATAACAGCCGCGCGACTACATAAACGGCAGCGCCATCGCGAACGCAACCGTGCTCCGTATGATGCTTCACAAGCCGAGGCAATTCGTGACAATGGCGTATCAGTTGATGCAAGTTATGATATTGATTTGCTCTACAGGATGCTCTCACGATTACCCGAAGCACAGCGAGAAGCAGTGATATTATTTGAAATATCCGGTTTGTCCCTTGAAGAGATACGCCAAATTCAGGGCGGATCCCTCTCAGGTGTAAAAAGCCGAATAGCTCGCGGACGCGAACTGCTTGCAAAGCTGATGACCGATGACGAAAAACCATTTCCGGCATCGTCTCATCTGCCGGGCAATAACGCTTCGACGCTGATCTATGCACGAACAAGTCTCAAGCAAGAACCGACTGTATTTCCTATTGACCGATTTAAGTCTTAATGAG
>JANYDV010000258.1 GCA_025363505.1 Bacteroidota bacterium | reverse complement strand
TACGAATAATATGCTCTGCGTTGGTAGTAAGGTAATCATCATGAGTTGCAATACCTACGTAAGCACCGCCTGAGAACAATAGATCGAGACACTTCAAATAATTTGCTCGAATTTCTTCGCGGTCTTTGAAGGCAATGGTTTCCTGCTCAATATAAATACCTTTACACAAACGAGTATTGGTGCTGCCACCGGCAAGTAGTCGTTTTATATCAGCTTCGGTTCTTCTGAGATATGCTTGCAATACAATGCCTACGTTTGAATATTCTTTCCTGAGTGTATCATAAAGATCAATGGTAATAGTTGTATAGGAAGAATCTTCCATATCAATACGCACAAAAATATTGTCATGCTTTCGTGCTGCGTCGAGAATTTTTCGAACATTTTTTTCGCAGGCTGCATTGTCTAGACCCAGACCAAGCGAGGTTAATTTTATCGACAGATTAGAGTCTATCTGTTCCTTGTTGATGGCATTGAGTACTGAGATAGAATAATTGGTATTCTCATCGGCTTCTGACATTTTTTTGATATACTCACCGAGCACATCAACCGTTGCCATCGCTCCTTCGCTGTTGAGTAAGCGAATGGTTTTGACGGCATCAGCAATTGATTCGCCGGCAATATATCGTGCGCTGACTTTACGAACGATTGGTTTTGGGATGATCGGTAATGCCCAAGCAATAATGCGATTAATCAAATCCATCTTTAGGGTTTAAGAAAATATAGTCGGTTAGTAGCCTTATCTGCATACAACAACATACCACTTGCCGGTGTGCCGACACCTTGTACAAAGCCACTCTCGGCAGCCGCTACCGGTAGTTCAGAAATTGTGGAGCCGTCGTTGAGATTGATCATTGAAACAATTGTTTTTGTCGGCACCAATGCTTGCGTGGTAAAGGTAAACGGGATATATGCGTGATTATTAGAAACGGTAATCATCGCGACTAACGGATACGTAAAGCGGCGCTGCCAGAGTTTAGTCGTGTCCTCAATATTGAATGCATCAATACCACTGACAAGCTCGCCGCTGTTTTCACGAAAACCACCTGCGAGTATAAGACTACCGTTCGTGCTGACGCTTGTTACGAGATAGTTGAGCACGTGATCCCATACCAGTGTTGGTTTCGAATCCATCATTGCCCACAGTGCGATATGTGGTGTCTTTTTCAATGACGTATTTTCAGCCCCGCTTACATAGCCGTAAGCAATTCTCCCATTTTTGAGTGATGTAATATTGGAAGTTATTCTTGTCTTCGGAAATCCGTGACGGGTGGTCACTGCGCCATTGATAGCAAAACAAATAATACTATCAGTACTTAGCGCGTCATTAGAACTGAGTGCTAAATAGATCGATTGCCCGACAGCATCAAGACAAAGGGATTGTGGAACAAGCGAAGAATGATACGCCCATCCTAAGGTGCCATCTTTTGTATTAATACAGTTGATAGCAGAATCGGTGCTAATAATAATTCTTGTACTCGTGAGAAGTGCACCCTGTTTAGGAAGAGTACTTACAGTGCTGTGCCACTTAATTTTCCCTTCAAGGCTATAACAATCAAGTGCACCATTGAGATGAATAGCATAGATAGCATTGCTGTCGGAAAGCAATTCGACTATTGCTGTGGGATCAGTCGTTGTAGCCAGTATGCGGGTTGATTGCTTACTACCGATGATAATATTTTTTCCTTGGGCAACAATATAGGTTTCGCTGTCGAACCCATTGAGGGCAACCGGAGCAGAAGTACAAATTTCTGATAACGGTAGTTGAAGTGCATACGAGGAAGAGGGCACGCCAATGTTGGGTATATGATGCGACCCGTCCATCGAGTAGCTATAGCTCGACCGTTCATTTTGCGATACGTCTGATTTGCTGCAGCCTATCAGTAGTATAGCAATGCTCAAAAACAACAGCCTGTGATACTTGTAGTACATTCCTATTTTAAACTTGAAGCTTAAACAAGTTTTTTGATGAGTTGTTCGGCATAGCTACATCGGCTTTGATCATTGCGTGACCCAATTCGCGCCGCTTCGGAAATTTCTTCAATGTCGGCGCCCACATTTCGCGCTCCGAGAATATGAGAATATAACTGACGTTCCCAACCAAGTTGTGTGAGTTGAGAGACGATACACAACTCTCGTGTTTTTGAGTCAAGTCCGGGACGTGAAAGTGTTTTCCCATAGCCTTCAATCATCGCCCATGCCGCAAGTTCGGGGCTCAGACGAAGCATTTCCGCTCTTACTTTCGGTGCATTGCTTGCATAAACACGTTGATAGAGATCACTGCCTTGGGTAAGAAAATCTGAGTAATCGGTATTACTAATCTCTTCTGTCGTAATAAACATTGGCTGACCAAATACTTTTTCAAGTAGCCTCACGCTTTCGAGTGCGGCAGGAAAACCCGCAAAAAGATAAGTTTGTAAAAACACTTCATAGAGTTCTTCTGTAGTGATGAGCTCTTTTAATTTAAGTAATCGCAGAAATTCAAGAAGCTCGGGGCGTAACTCCGGGCGTGAAGCCAGTGTCGCGGCTTCTATCAATGAGCGAGCATGAGCATTCAGCATTTTTACAGTATCATTTCCTGACCGTTCTCAACGGCTCTGAGTTTCAGTAAGTTGATTACCGCCGTCGCGATTTCATCAGGCTCTAGGATGTTACCGGAAATATTCATTAACCCAAGTTGCCGCTCTGCTTCTTCATTTGTCTTGCCGGTCTTTGAGGTAATATTTCGAATGCTCGCATCGAGAATTGAAGTACGTACAAAACCCGGACACAATGTGGCGACAGAAATATCATATCTGAAAAATTCTTTCGCAATCGCACGCGAAAAGCCGAGCAAGGCATGTTTCGATGCGGTATAAGCGGCAGTATATGCAAAGCCTTCACTTGCGGCAGTCGAGGCAATATTGATAATATGTGCATCGTTGCTGTTGCGAAGCTCACCGATAAAAGCCCGAACGATATAAAAGGCGCTGCTAACATTCGTGTCAAATGTTTCTCGCCATATAGTGTCGGTTGTCTCTTCAAGCTTTAATGAAGGTGCAATGCCTGCGTTATTAATGATCGCATCAATACCTCCAAAATCTGATATCACGGCTTGATGTAACGAAGCTACCTGTTGGGGTGAAGTGACGTCACAGACATAAGACTTTGCCGTACCCTTATTATTATTGATTGATGTCTCAACTCCGAGCAGTGCGTCGGCTGATCTTGCAACCAGCGCGAGAGTATGTCCTTCGGCTGAGGCTTTTAGGGCTATTGCTTTGCCAATGCCACGGCTGGCTCCGGTAATGAGGATATTCATTGTGCTGGGTGAAAGTCGAATCCGTTGCATTGGTGAAGTGTATTGCTCATTGTATCGGATGCAACAACAAACTGAAAACCACCGCGAATACTTGCCGCGCCCCACTTGCCATCAGCACGTATCACCAACAAGCCAATTTGCATATCGTCAGTAAGATGTTTGTCGTTATTAATCCGATCAAGTGCATTCTGCAACGTTTGCGTTATTTCAACTCCATTTCTGATCTGTTCCACAATATGGTAGCTTGAGCAAGCGCGCATCACGAGTTCTCCGTTGCCGGTCGCGACGGCAGCTGCAGTGTTGCCATCTACATACAAGCCCGCACCAATGATTGGTGAGTCCCCAACTCTGCCGTGCTGTTTGAATGCCAGCCCTGATGTTGTGCAAGCTCCGGCGAGCAATCCGTTCTTATCACGTGCAAGCAAGCCAATGGTGTCGTGTGAGCCATTGGTCGAAAGCGCCGTTCTATCAAGCTCTTTTTTTATACCGTCTTCTTCATATTCAAAGACGTATTCATTTTCACTTTCTTCTGAATGCCGAAGACGTACTTTGAGTCCCGATGGTCGTGCTTTCCATTTTTCGTATAATGCTCGAGAAGCATCGGTGAGTAATTCTTCTGTCATAAATCCTTGCTCGTGCGCAAAACGCTCGGCTCCTGCCCCGGTAAGCATCACATGAGGCGACACTTCCATCACGCGTCTTGCGATTGAGATCGGATGCGAATAACCTTGTACAAAAGAAACAGCGCCGCAATTACCGTTGTGATCCATAATAGAAGCATCAAGGGTCACCAGACCCAGTTCATCAGGGATGCCCCCTTTCCCTACTGACATACAGGTTTCATCGGCTTCGCAAACTCGTGCACCGGCTTCAACGGCATCAAGTGCAGAGCCACCACTTGAGATCGAATCAAAGACAACTTGATTCGGCTTGAAACCGTGTTTCCAGGTCGAGAGAGCGAGCATAAATAAATTATCGTTGAATTACAAATGAACATCCGTCATACCATCCCCAACTATCAAGCATTAATTGATAGACACCCGATGGTAAAGAAGAAACATCAAGTTCAACGCGATGCTTCCCTTTTTCGATATTTTCTACTGTTTTCGTTTGGACGATCAAACCGGCTGCGTTAATGAGTTTAATAGTTAATCTGCCGACGGTCCCGATTGTAAGATCAAATAAAACTTGAGAAGAAACCGGGTTATTACGAAGTCCGTCAAATGAGTACGTGCCGGCAACAATAATATTTCCCGGAAGATCAGAACAGGTCGTAACTCGCACCGTACCGGTGTCGGCGCCCGAAATCGATAATGGGGTAGTAACAATATTGTCAAAGGTAACGGGTGTGACTGCAAGATCATTATAGAACGACTTTGATACTACACTTGCGAATGCTCCCTTAGTCAGTGAGCTGCTGCCGCTTGCAGTAATAGAAAATTCTCCGGGTTTAGACTCAGACGCGCCTACATTCCATTGTGGTTGGAGTGATTGGATTGTTCGCGGTTCTATCAGTAATGGGTCGAAACGTAGTTGCCCGCTGATCGAATGGATATTATCTGACTCACGGAGACTATCAATGGAGATCAAATACGAAAAATCTTTCCCGGCAAGTACACTTTCTTTTTGCAAAATAAAATGTATGTATGGGTTTGGTGCTAAGACTCTACCACTGCCGAAAAGTGTAATTAGCGTATCAAAACCGGTTGCAGTGATATGACTATCGAGCGAATCACTTGACGCACTATCGGGGCAATAGCGATACACGATGGTCGTTATACCCCCGCTTGTAAGTGTGATAAGACCATTGCTTGGGCTTATAAGTGTGAAAGGTTTTACCAACGGTTGTAATTGTAGCTGAACTGCATTCCCACATGAGAGAGAAATCGTGAGAGAATCATCTTTACATAAGCCTGTGTCTACAATACCAAAATCTACTGTCGTCCGAGAAAAAGTTATAACAGAGTTGATCGCAGTGCCGACTAATGGTATCGCAATAACGGAATCGCAAAGTCCGGCATGAATTGGTATAAACAGTGTATCGAATACCTTGCCAATTTGAGTAGGACAAAACTTTAAATGAATATCGAGTGAATCACCAATACCAGGAGACGTCTTAAGCAAGAACTGGGTGGAAAGATTTAAATGAATATTGTCTCGAAGAATGCTATCCCCGTTCGCAGCAATTATTGTAATAGTCGTGCTATCGCAACTCTGGGTGCATATTGGACCAAGAGAAGTATTGCCTACCACTGATAATAATATTCGTGTAGGATTAATCGTAATGAGTGTGCTTGATACCGTATCAGCGTTAGTTTGATAAGTTATTCTCAGAAGCGAATCGCCGTTAGGGTTTGTACAATATTGAATCACAATCTCTGTGTCACTAAGAGGTGGCATCACAAAGGGAAGCTTCGGCGAAAGAATTGTTGCCCCTGTTGCCCCGGTGATCAAGACCGCTTCATTGCCGAGCGAAGAACATAACAATGTAGTGCTATCACACTGATTGGGGCACAGTGTGGCGCCGATGATTCTGGCAGGTGCCTGGAATATTCGGACAGTACCGATGCCAGTAGCTACGACAGAATCTTGACGATTTGAAAGAATGAACGACGAACGAAAAGCTCCGGAATCTATAGGACAAAATCGTATTGTTAAACGAACCGAGTCTTTTGTGCCAAGCAATGTATCAGCTTTTGGTTTTATAATCTCGAACGGCGTTTTGATGAATGCACTTGGCTTAAAGAGGATAGAATCTTTGCCGACCGAACGCACAGTGATCTGTAAGGTGTCGCAATCACTAATGTGGACTTTGCCAAAGTTTATAACCGGTTTTGAGAGCGTCAGTCGTTGATCTTTGTCGATGCCGCACCCAAGAAGATGCACAAACCGTACTGTATCATTTCCTGAATGCACAATAAGAGTTGCCGTATCACATCCGACAACGCCGGGACAAAAGCCCAGCAAAATACTGTCGGACTCGTAAAGACCAATAATATTTTTTCCTTTAATAACAGTAAATTTCGGATTTGTTGTCGTGATAGAATCAATATGTAAAAATTCTTCGCCAAAATTTGAGAGCACAAACGAAGCACTATCACATTGATCAAATTTGATCGAGCCAAAATTGATGGTGTCATTTTGTAGAACCAGATGTGGCGTTGGGACGATACTAATGATCGCACTTCCCAAATGTCCGGTAAGCCAATCAGGCTCATGATCGGCAAATGAAGCGTGGGGGGTGTTTACTTTTTCGAAAACAGTTACAAATAAGAGGGAATCATGTCCCATCGGCAATTCGACTTGCCAACGAGAAAGAGATTTCTGATTTAAGCGAACAGTATCTTTAAATTGCCAAGATGAATGATGATTGCGATAAAAAATTCGAATTGAGTCGAGTAATTCTTTATCACTTCCGGCGATACCAACAATATTTGCAAAAGGACCAATGAGCCGAGTGGTCGATGGTTGGATGATGGGTCCCGAGAGAACATGGGTCGTCAGAGAGCAATCAACGCATGAATCATTATAAGGTCCGTCGATTCGAATTCTCCCAAGTCCGCCCGCACCACCTTTCGATGTAGTATCAAGCCCCGACCCTCCGAGACCTCCCGTAGCGCCACTAACATCAATATACGCCTGACTGAGCAACGCCCCATTTCTCGAACCGATAAATATTCCACCGCCTGATCCGCCGCCGCCGCCTGCTTCTTGTGCTTTTAAACTGGGTGTACCTACTCCACCTTTGGCAAAAAGATTTGTTTCGGAGATAGTAATCTTATCATAAGAAATGATGGTGATGGCACCACCCCCACCCCCCCCAGAACCTGCCGTTGAATCGGAGCCTTGCAAAGCATTGCCTCCGCCGCCGCCTGAGCCGCCTTGTAATGGCATTAAAAATCTTCCGCCATTTGAGTGTCCGCCATTAGAACCGAGACCGGAACCAGCTTTACCGTCGGTCGCAAATCCGCCACCACCGCCACCGTAAACTCTGCCAGGCTGTTCGCCGCCTGCTGATCCACCGCCGTAACCGCCGGCCTGTGACGTATCATTACCTGAGCTGAAAATCCCACTCGAACCATAGGGGCATCCTGTACCGCCGCCGCCACCTTGATCGCTATTAAAATTACTACTGGCTCCGCCCCTGACTCCTGTTGATGAAGCACCGCCATATAATACTGTCGAACTATCACCCGAACCGATATTAATGTTAGCATAAGTTGAATCGCTTCCCCCGCCGGTGTATCCTGCTCCGCCGCTTCCGGAGAATCCGTGACCGCCGCCGCCGCCGCCCGGTCCGCCATTGATTGTATCGGCAGAGACCGAAATAATAGCATCAAAAAGTGTGACGGTGTTTTTTGAGAGGATGGTAATTGGATGATAGCGCAGGTTGCCGGGTTTGGAAACGTCAGGGTCAGCAGTACTAAAACGAAATAATCCTTTATTGACAATATCTTGC
The DNA here is from genome assembly GCA_025363505.1 of Bacteroidota bacterium. Taxonomy (GTDB): domain Bacteria; phylum Bacteroidota; class Ignavibacteria; order Palsa-1295; family Palsa-1295; genus JAFDZW01. The sequence continues at coordinate 2,307 of JANYDV010000258.1, read as the reverse complement.
CCTGCCAGATTCAATCCTTCAACGACAAGAGTATTTCCTGCGCTGAGCAAACCGTAAATGCCACCATCGCCAAGTTCAGCATCACCATTGAGATTTATTTGTTGTGGTTGCACGACCGAAAAAAATGCCACCGCTGTTTTCCGGTTGCCGATAATGATCTGAAATGGTACACTCCCTGTAGCACTTGATGCTAATGCCATTACGGGTAATTGCAGAACTCTGCCGTTCCAAGAAACTTGGACCGGACCAAAAATGACACGGAAAGAATCGAGTGGATTGACTAATGAGATCTTATGTTGTGGAAGATATATTCCATCACTCCCAAAAGCACCAGTATCTTTCGCAGGAGCAAGTATTTCTATCGCAATCGTCATTCCCGGAGCAAGGGCATCGGGTTGGATGTGAGCGATCGGTGTTTGTGCAAAAGAGGAAAAGCCGTAACAGAACAAAGACAACAGCACAAGCATAGCGTTACCAAAGAAATGATAATCCTTGCGCTCGGTTTGTATGGGATGTTCTTTATTCATATCGTCGTGACATACTCTATATGCCACAAGACAAATAAGAGTTCTCTCTGTGAGAGAATTATCGTTCGATGGTTATGAGCACGGTTCTTGAAAGGAAACGACCTTCTGGCAAACGATTATCATAAAGTCGTTCGTGGGAGCCTTTACCACCCACGACGATACCACCCGGAAGTATGATGCCCCTTTTTTGAATTTCTTTTGATAGTTGTAACGCAGCTTCGTTTGCGCGCTTGCTCGAAAGTTCGTTGTTATGTGCTTCATCGCCCAGTTCATCAGTGTAGCCGATAACATTCAGTTGTTTCGGTTTGATCTTCTTAAGAATATCGGTGACAAAACCGATGGTACGTTCATTTCTATCGCCGAGTGACGACTCATCAAAACCAAATAAAATGAGACTAAAACGATCAACGCGCTGCTCTTCTTCTTGATTTACGCGAAATTGTTCAAGCTTGATTGCCGAGCGTGCAAATGCTTGTTCGCCTTTGGTACTGGTTGCGGTGAGTTCGATCTGAAGCGAATCGGTTTGTGGCGAGAGTGCTTCTTCGGTAACCGTCCAGTAATTATTGAGCGGTGCATTTGTGCTATCGCCGTCAAAGCCTGATACTTCTTTACCCACTATCTTGATAGATACATGGTAACGCTCCATCAGACCGTCACTATAGCTTTGCATAATAGTGATATGCGGCGGATTGGCAGTATGCTCGATATTCGTTACATACAGCGGATCGGTGATGCGGTTGTCGTTGGTAATTATTTCGACACGACGATTTTCTTCGCGCCCTTTTGAAATAGTATTAGGGCTTGGTTTATTTGGTGTTAAGACAGCACCAACACTCATCCGATGAAGGTCGATATTCCAGACAGTATGAAGATAGTTTTTTATTGTTTGTGCACGTCCCAGCGCAATATCCGAGCGCCCTTCTTCGCCACTGACATTGGCAACTGACCCAATTAAGTGAATCGTTGTTGTGGGAAAACGGTGGAGACGCTCGCCAAGAATATTCAGAGTTTCTAAATAGAGATCTGCTATCCGCTCACCGCGACGCTCAATCGAACCTTTGAATAATCGTGACGCATCTTCATAAGATGAGTATTGCTTATATCGTGCGGCGATTGTCATACTCGCACTATCAAAGAAAATATAATTTAACATCGGATATGCCGTGCGAGCAGTAATCTGACGTACTTCTAAACGGGCAACGTGTTGGTCGGTGCCATTGAGGTCGCTTGCGACCACATCAACGTGTGCTTGAAATTTGGGTTGTAGAGGTTCGGTAACAGCTATTTCAATCGGTCGCTGTTGGTGATGCGTTATGATCTCGGTGTCTTCAGAAGAGGGTAGTTCATACCGTAAGTCGATACCGGCGCGTATTGAATATTGTGACCAGTATGAAGTAACTCCGCTGATTGGAAGGTTAAACGAAAGTGTCGGTTCTGCTCGAAGTCGACTTGATAACGGTAGATCGGCAGCAACTCGCATTGAAATAGCGGGCATTAACGAACGAGCATTCGGTAGGCTGCCGCTTAGCTCAGTTTTTTTTCGCACGGGTACACCATTGTCAAGAATAATTTCTCCGGGTGTGACCACTGTTACGATCTTGGTATAGGTTTGATCAAACAAATACGCCAATGATGGAGCGACGCCAAATGATAAATGAGGAAGCGGACTCCAATTGAAGAGCGCACTGATACCAATGGCTTTTGTATTATTGCTGATAATGTGATCGAACTCGATAGTCTTGTCTTTTCTTACCCCGCCAGTGGTGTCGGTTGCTTGGGC
>JANYDV010000235.1 GCA_025363505.1 Bacteroidota bacterium | reverse complement strand
TCCTGATTCTCCGGAGAGAATCAGGATTTCCAATGCCTGCAAGGAACCCATCATATCCGTTGATCTTGCACCAATAACTTTCGATCAACTTCCGATGCAAACTGTCAGTGTGGTCAGAGTCGTTAAAGATCTTGATAAATTCAGTCACTGCCATTAATACGTTCTCACGATGATCATCGACGACCAGCGATGCCGTGTGTTGTTTATTACTAAACCCAAAAGTATCACTATCACTCACAAAACCTTCCGGCAGAATAATACTGACTTTTGTCAGCGGGAAATCTCTATATTTTTCACTGACATAGTTCGTAATCGTCAGAGCATCGTGGCGCTCTTGGGCATATCCTTGCTGTACTCCTAAAGTGATAGTCAGGAGCACGATCAATAGGAGAGTCGCTTTCAAAAGATTTTTCATACTCCTCGTTCTACTCCTTGCCAAATGATTTTATGGAGTTGCACTTGAAATCGAACGGGGAGCGAATCTTCGAGAATCCATTCTGCCAATTGTTTCTCCGGTACTATCCCCGCAACAGCCGACAATAAGATACAGTCCACGCATTCCGCCAATCGATACAAGGCGATCTGTTCTTTTGCCCACAGATAGTCAAGCCGGTCGCCAACAACAAATTTTATTTCATCTCGATTAGTAAGATACCCAATATTCGAATAAAGGTTTCGCTTCGACATTCCCGACGATGGCGTCTTCAGATCCACTATGCGCTTGACTCGTGAGTCAACATTACTAATATCAATATGCCCACCCGTTTCAAGCATCACTTCATAGCCTTTATCGGCAAGCACTTGCATCAGAACGAAAGCCCCTTGTTGTTCGAGCGGCTCGCCACCCGTCAATTCTACCAGCTTGCAATCATAAGAGCTGATCGCCGTAATGATTGATTCGAGCGGCATATCTTCGCCTTCATAGAATGCATATTCTGTATCGCAATACGTGCAACGCAAACCACACCCTGTAAGACGGATAAATATACATCGCTCGCCTGCACGAGAACCTTCTCCTTGGATGGAGTAGAAAATCTCATTGATACGAAGAACATCCGTTCGCTGACGCTGAGCAACGGTAAGGGCATCCTGATGAGTCGATATTTCGAGTTCTTTTTCCACGGGTATAACACTGCGTATAGCATAACAACGGCTTAGAGGGTCGTGTTCGATATTTACAGAGATCTAATTTGACTTGCTTCTACTCATTACTCATTAAACCTTTTTCCCTTTTAGGAACTCAATCTTCCGTTAAACACTTCTTTTATACTGACTTTTCAGAACATCATCTATGAAACACGCCGCTTATTGTGCCCTGTTGCTTTGCTGTAGTATTTTCCTTAATTCTTGTAGCCACGATAGTATTCTTACAGAACCTACAACTACCACCAGTAGTTGGGCTGCACTGCAAGAAAAAGTAATCACGCCTGTTTGTGCGGGCTGTCATACTGCAGGGACTGATTATGCTTTGCAATCAGGATTGGTACTCACCCCAGATGTTGCGTACACAAATTTGTTTAATGTTGCGGCACACCATACTAATGCAAATGCCGACGGTCTGCTTCGCATCAAACCCAGCGATGGAGAAAAGAGCTTCTTGTACTTGAAGGTTCATGGGTTACCACAAGGTAAAGACTATGGCAACCCAATGCCACTGGGGAGCCGAGGGCTGAGTATTGGTCAAATTGAATTTATTCGTCAGTGGATCGCCGCAGGTGCACCTAAAGATGGAGTTGTTGCTGTTAAAGCGTTGCTTGATGATACCAGCCATACTCCAATTGCTGATTTTGTGCCGCTCCAAGCCCCTACACTTGGCACAGGCTACCAAATGCACATTGATAAGTTCGACGTAGCACCGCATTTTGAACGCGAACTGTTTGTCTATAAACCAATTAACAATGCTTCAGATATCTATGTCAATCGTATCCAAATGAGGATGCGTCCGAATAGCCATCATTTTTTATTGTACACGTTCCAGAGTGGTACTCCAGCATCAATTATCCCTCCGTATGATGTCGTTCGTGACATTCGCAATCCTGATGGTTCGCAGATCACTGCTAATACATTGCAGATGGGCTATCATGAATATTTCGCGGGTTCGACTATTCCTGATCTTGATTATCATTTCCCACCCGGAACGGCTTTGAAAGTACCGGCGAACACCTCGCTCGATCTCAACACTCATTATATCAGTCGTACTGACGACCACATCTCGGGTGAGTGCTATGCAAATCTTTATACCGTCGATAAATCACAAGTACAGCATGAAGCGGGCACACTGGCACTCAGCAATAATAATATTTCACTTTCGCCAGGCGAACATAAAGTAGTTACTGTTGATTATCCGAATCCTTACGCGCTGCCACTGCATGTGTTTATGCTCACGAGCCATATGCACGAGCGAGGACAGAAATATAGAATTCTTTTTAAAGGCAAATCCGGCGATTCTCGCAATGGGCAAGTATTGTATGAGTCCGATGATTGGGCTCACCCTCTGGTCAAGAATTTTGATACTCCACTGATATTCAATCAAGGCGAAGGTCTCAGTAGTGAAGTAACCTACTATAATAATACCAACCGCCATATTACGTTCGGCTTGACGAGCGATGATGAAATGGATATTATTTTCGCGTATTACTTTGTATTCTAAATAAGTCTTGTTTCAAAGAATAGGGCTGATCCTATTGGTTGCTGTATGCTCGCCGTTGATCAAAACGACGAGTGTTTCTGCACAAGATTTTCAAATACAGGTAAACTTTTCATCGGACTCGGCGGAGTATGTTTCTAACTGGATTGATCATCCTCTGAAAGCATTAGTATCGGTTTCGAGCACTCGAACAACCTATGCGATGCTCAATATTGATGCAAGTGTCTATCATAATAGCTCATTGATAGCTCTCAGCAGTCCGGCTCGGACTTCTACGATCATCGTCGGACCGCAGCGACAAACAACAGCACTCTTTAATCTTATACCAATAAAAGCATTTGACCCCGTCGGGATGTTTATGCAAGCATTAACCGATTCCTCAAGGCTTCCTGCAGGAACATACAAAGTCTGTGTTCATATTAAGGAGACAATTTCGCCAAATATGTCAGACTCCCCCTCCGAAGCCACGGCGTGTTCGGAAATCACCATCACAGCCCCGCCCCCGCTAATAGCCCCAATTAAAACTTCCTCACCAACGATAAAACAGGTAATAAGAGCCAAAACGAAGAAGCGATAAATGACAATTAATTCATCATTTTCCTGTCACATTGCCACAAGTACAAGCGTTGAGGTAGTATAAGAAACAACGTTTTTAATCATCAATCAAAACCATAAAGGATCAAAACTATGAAACGCTTTTTTTCACTCAATACCATACTTCTCGCTCTGGCGGCGATCTTGATTTCCACAACAGCTTCATTCGCAGCGACCTCTGATTATTATCTGAAGATCGAAGGAGTCGACGGCGAGGCAAAGGGCTTCACGAAGATCATTTTGTGCGGCGACGGCTCTTGCAAGATCGAAGACTTAAAAGTCGGTTCTTATAAGATTACTGTTTGCACTGATGGAGGCGGAATGCCTGTTGTCAAAGATGCAGTCTCAGGATCAAT
>JANYDV010000234.1 GCA_025363505.1 Bacteroidota bacterium | reverse complement strand
TCCTGATTCTCCGGAGAGAATTTCGCAGTGGTGGATGTTTATCGGCGATCGTAGCGGGAGCTACGTTATCCGAGGGATCTTACCGGAAAAAGGTGATGACGCCATTTCGAAACAAATCCGGAATGCACTGCTCACCGTTTTTTATGAACCCGATCGAAGGCTCGTCGCACCGGGTGCTGACCCATCAACAACCGGAACAAGTGCTTGCCGGTGTCATCAAAAACAATAACATTTTTTTATTATTATTCTATGTCGAATTCTATTTCCGAATTAATTATTTTCTCAAACCCGCGCCCCGAGCGTGACTACACCATCACGCATGTCAATCCTGAGTTTACTTCGGTTTGTCCTGTTACGGGCTTACCGGATTTTGGCGAAATATCAATTGAGTATGTACCCGATGAATTATGTATCGAATTGAAATCACTCAAATATTATTTTTTGGCATTTCGTAATCGTGGTATTTTTTACGAAGCAGTGATCAATGAAATTTTAGAAGATCTTATCGGAGCCTTGAACCCGAGATCAATGACTGTTCGCGGTGATTTCTCGGCACGAGGTGGTTTGCATTCCACTGTTGAAGCCGGATATATTAAAGGATTTGATCCCGCGCCAACACCATCACCACGTGTAACGATCGTGATGCACGACAAACCCGTTGCTACTCCGGTCGCATGATGATCACAAAAATTTCCAAAACATTTCGATGGGAAATGGCGCATCGGTTGCCGTTTCACGATGGGGGGTGTCGAAATATTCATGGGCATAGTTATGCCGTAACTATCGAACTCACCGGAGAGACGAATTCGCACGGAATGGTCTTGGATTATTTTGATCTTGGTGCTATTGTCGAACCCATCATTAAGGAAATTGACCACTCGTTCTTGTGTGATAACTCTGATTTCGAAATTAAAACTTTCCTGTTGCAAACAGGTTTGAAAGCCGTGTTTGTGGATTTTCCGACAACAGCAGAAAATCTGGCGGCATGGTTTTATGATCGTCTCTCTGATGCGCTGATGCCAATGAAGCATCTTCACAAGCTTCGCGTTGTCGTCAGCGAAACCGAACGAACAACTGCAGAAGTAGAAGGTGAACTTCGGTTGTTACCACAGGCTACTATTTCGATGGAACATCAATCACACATGCTGGAATGAGATCGGTCGTCTTACTTTCCGGCGGAATGGATTCGACATTGACGGCTGCTATTGCTGCCGCTGAGAGTGACGCGGTCGCTGCGATTCATTTTAATTATCGCCACCGTACCGAGCGCCGCGAGTTGAAAGCATTTAATGATGTTTGCGATTTTTATGAGATCAACCAACGATTAATTGTTGATGCAGAGGTCATAAGACAAATTGGCGGCTCAAGCCTGACCGATGAAGCAATTCCTGTTACCAAAGCTGATCTGCATTCGAATATTGTCCCCAGTTCCTACGTTCCATTTCGTAATGGTACGTTCCTCGCTATTGCTACCGGCTGGGCAGAAGTGATTAGCGCCGCGAACATTTATATCGGTGCTGTCGAAGAAGACTCTTCGGGATATCCCGATTGCAGAACAGTTTTTTTTGAGGCTTTTGAAAAAGCATTACAACTCGGTACAAAACCCGAAACACACATCTCCATCAAGACGCCACTTATTTCGATGAAAAAGTCGGAGATCGTCAAACGTTCGCTCGAACTTGGTGCGCCGCTTGAGCGTACATGGTCGTGCTACCAATCGGAAGATATTGCTTGCGGTGAATGTGATTCCTGTGCCCTGAGACTGCGCGGCTTTGCACAAGCCAACGCCCAAGACCCACTCCCGTATCGTGTTCGTCCGACCTATGAATGATCGGGTCCGAGCTGCCATCACGACGGTGAATATTTTGCTGCGCTGCTGCTGTATTGCCTTTCTGGTTGCTATTTTTACCGGAGGTTCTTGGGAAGTCGCTTGCTCTCAAAGTGCTACGCCCAGCGATTCATTGTTGATCAAAAAGAAAACCGGGGTCAAAGTAAAACGCCCGGGGTTTGATCTGCCTGATTCATTATATATTGCTGTTGATTCGGTCAGAGGTGAGTTGGATACGATCGTCTATTATACAGCCAAAGACTCAACTGTTTTTGATGTGGTAAAGAAAAATGTGTTGCTCACCGGTACTGCGACACTCGACTATCAGACTCGCAAAATGACGGCGCATCGAATTATTATGGATCTCCCGACAAACTCACTCACCGCCACCAGTAATGGTTATGATTCGGTATTCGATGCAACACTTGGTCATCAGCGACGAATTATCCGCGATACTGCTCGTGTAGCGAGCCGAGGTGCACCCCGATTAATCGATGGTACTACTCCCTATGAAGGCGAAGTATTAAGTTATAATCTAAAAACAAAACAAGGAGCGGTGCAATTTGCCAGCAGTACAATGCAAGGCGGATTTTATTATGGTGAAAAGATTAAGCAAGTAGAACCCGGTACTCTTTTTGTTCAGAATGGACGCTATACGACCTGCGACGCACCGACGCCGCATTTTTATTTTGAATCACCGCGAATGAAATTGCTTTCAGGCAATCAAGTCTTTGCCGAACCGGTATATTTGTTCATTGCTGACGTTCCAATTTTTGCACTCCCATTCGCCGTGTTTCCGCAACATGAAAGCGGGCGCCATAGTGGGCTTATTCCTCCCAACTATACTACGCAAACATCACGAGGATTCGGATTGACCCATCTTGGCTATTACGTCGTCTTCTCCGATTATTTTGATGCCGCAATTCGATCTGATCTGTTTACAAAAGGCGGATATAATCTTGAATTTATTTCACAATATATGCAACGGTATCTCTTGAGTGCACCAATTAATCTTACATTGGGATATGGGAAAACCCGTTATAATAGTATTGATCCGTATCAAGAAAATTTTAGAATGGGGTTTCTCTTACCCAATCTCCGAATTGATCAAGTTACTTCGTTGTCGTCGAATCTTAGTTTCGAGAGCCAAAACTATCGAAGAAATAATGCACTGAGTATTAATGACGTTGTCAATCAAAGTATCACATCCAATGCGTCGTTTTCTACTTCATTCGAGAAAATCGGATTCTCATTAGGCATTCAGTATTCCCGTAATCAACGCTTGCAAGATAACACATACACCGAAACCAGTCCGTCTATTTCTATTGGTCGTACGGCTCCATTCTATATTTTCGGAAATCCGGCAGACGGTGAGTCAACCGGAATTTTGCAAACGGTGGCGTTAAATTATTCTACAAATCTTACACGAAGCGTTTCAAAATCATTGCGAACCGTTGCCCGAGATTCTCTACATGGTGGGGGGATTGATTCTTCTTTTATTCATAATGAACGCTACGGAGTACTTCACAGCCCTTCGCTATCGATCTCTCCAAAAGTAGGATACATTTCGTTTACGCCGTCTCTCAATTTTTCACAAGCATGGTTCTTTCGGCAGAAAATACGCTCGGCACATTTATTGATCGAAAATTTCGGAAGTATTACTGATACCACAACCGTGGATGACAATACATATCAATCAGGCTTTTTTCTTGTCAACCGTTATGATATCGGGGTCTCGGCATCAACGACAGTCTATGGTGTTGCTAATATCGGGGCGCTCGGTATCAAGGCGATCAGGCACGTACTCTTACCTTCAATTTCTTTTAGCTACCATCCCGATCTTTCGTCTCAAGAACAACGCTATTATAACGACCCAAGAACAGGCGCCCCGATAGCCTATGGCAGATTTGAAGATGATCTTTATTCCGGTTTATCGCTCGGAGGCAAATCAGGGACGGTCGGGCTTTCGCTTGGCAATGATTTTGAAGCAAAAGTGGAGCATCAGATAAATGTGGACTCTACTACTGAAGAGAAAGTAAAACTATTAAATCTCTCATTAGGTACGTCTTACGATCTTATTCAAACACTGTGGCATCAACTCGGGCTTTCAGCAAACACCCACATCGGCTCATTATTTAGTCTTAGTGCAAATGCTTCGTATTCATTTTATCCATTGAATTCAGTTGGTGGTGATTCAACCCAGCATACACTGATCGCACTCCGTCAGGGGCTTCTCCGTGCTACAAGCGCATCGTTTCATATTGGGGGAGGCTTCTCATCTTCAGAAACAACTGAAGGTCAAAATTATGATTCGTTAAAGAGATTGTTCAGACTCAACTCGCCGGATGAAGAACGGCAAATGTTTCTTGGCGGAAATTATCCGGGTGCATTTGTTGCCGTTCCGTTCAGACCCAAATGGAATATCAATTACGATGTTTCCTATACCCTGAATTATAGCGGCATTATCGTCACCAAAAGTTTTTCGCCAACTGTTTCGGCAAGTATTTCGCCGACGCTCAACTGGAGTTTTTCGTTGAGTGCCAGTTATGATTTGATTCAAAAACAAATTGTCGTGCCAAACTTGCGTATTCATCGTGATCTCCATTGTTGGGAATTGAATCTCGACTACCGACCGACGGGGCTTATCCGCGGATTTAATTTTGAGATTCGATTGAAGGCTCCTCAGCTTCAAGACATTAAGCTCACTCGTCAGGAGAGTACTTATGGCACGTTCTAAGAACACACAGCTTTGTGATGCAGTCGAAGCGGCGCTCAAGACAGTAGGCGTCAAACCTACTGATGCGATTCTCGTTGGTGTTAGCGGCGGTATTGATTCAGTGGTATTAGCACATATCCTCCATTCGCTCCGAAAGAAACATACATTTAGCCGACTTGCGATTGCACACATCGACCATCAGTTGCGAGGGAAAGAGTCAGACCGCGACCGATCATTTGTTGGTGAACTGGCACAAACACTTCGGACCGAGTTGTTTTTACATTCGGAACAAATTACCTCAATTGCTCAGAACAAGAAGATCAGCCTCGAAGAAGCGGGAAGGGAAGTACGCTATTCTTTTTTTAAGGACTGTGCTCTTCAATATGATTTCCAATGGATAGCCACAGCGCATAATGCTGATGATCGAGTGGAGACTATATTAATGAGCATCATTCGCGGCACCGGTATTCGCGGCTTACGTGGCATTCCCACTCAAAGAAAACTGACCAAGGGCGTAATGGTCATTCGCCCACTGCTCGATTATAGCCGAGAGGAAATCACTTCGTACGCTTCAGAAAAAAAACTTCGATGGAGAGAAGACTCTAGTAATTCAAAACCCGACTTTACTCGCAATAGAATTCGTACCAGCGTAATCCCGGCTCTGTCGAAGGCAATGCCTCAGCAAAATGTTATTGATGGCTTCCGACGTCTCGCTCACAATGCAGACGGCGTCATTCAATATATTTCGAAACAAGTGGAGGTGCTCAAGCGAAAATCAATTCTCAAAGTCGACTCTTTGTTTGTTGATCTTTCTGAACGTCATTTTGATCGCACGGTGTTGGCTCGATCAGAGTCTATGCTCGTCAGAGAACTTCTTATTGCTGAGATCGAGGAATTGCTTGGGTCGTATTTCTCAATCACATCGGAGCAATGGAATAAGATTGAGGCAATGATTATTACATCCACGCCTAAACGCATTCAACTTGCAACAAATATTTTTGTCTCATTAGCGGAGCCAAATATTTTTTCTATCGATGTCCATCACCCTATCGAGAAAATTCATCAAGGTTTAGCTGTCGGGGAAAAAATAGTCACTTCGATAGGACAGCTTTCTTTGAAAAAAACAACAAGTAAGAAAATTGATCACGACAGTAATGTTGCTTATGTCCGTTCAGACTTATTCGACACAGGGTTGTTAGTACGAAATTGGAAACCGTCGGATAAACTACAGCCATTTGGAATGAACGGTACAAAATTGGTGAGCGATATTCTTGCCGAAGCCGGGATCAGAACCGAGGAGTTAAAACGCCGTTTCCCGTTAGTTGTGCTGGCTCAAGCGCCGAATACTGTCATTTGGGTGCCCGGGATACGGGCAAGTGAACTCTGCCGAATTACGCCAAATTGCGAAACAGCGTATATCCTTAAACGTAAAATCCTGTAATCATCACAAATTTCTATACGAACTGAGTATTCTATAGAGGTGTTTTGAGCCTTGTCCCTCGATAAAGATTGTTTTCGAGTAATCAAATCCGTCTTTACTTCGGGTACTGTATTAAAATTTATGAAGGCTGCAAATAATGGAGTTTGTGGCTACAAGGAAATGTAAGAAATGTATAATAAACCGGAATTTACCGGATTCAGAGCGAACAAACCGATTATTGCAACGCCTTCATTGATGGCAAAGTCATCAAATGATAGCGAAGAGCGTCCGTCAAGCCGTGGATTCGGATCTTCCGATGGCACGCCAAAGCGAAATCGTTTGTCACCCAAACCTCCGTCGAATCAACCCAATGGTGATATAAACCGTCAGAGTATGGTTCGTACGGTCATGCTTTGGGCTCTTATGTTTGCCGGTGCTGCGCTGGTGATGTATCTCGTTCGTGGCAGTGGTGATGTGGAAGAAGTAGAAGTAACCAATACCTATTATCAGAAGCTTCTTTCTGACGGAAAATTTGAAACCGGAACGATCGAGCAATATGACCTCAACTCCTTCCGCTTTCATGGTGTCTTCAAACAAGAAGAGACCATCCCATCGAAAGACAATACGACTGCGATTCATACCAAAAAGATCGTTACCAATCTCATTCCCGAGACCCTTGCAGAGCAATATAAGATCTGGAACGAGAAAGGCTTGATCATCCGCAAGATTGATAACAAAGGCTCGTGGATGGATGCGCTCATCGGCTTATTGCCATGGGTCGGTATCTTTTTTATCTGGATGTTCTTTATGCGCCGGATGCAAAATCAGGGTATGAATGGACCAAAGGGAATATTCTCATTCGGAAAATCACGTGCGAAAGTAGCTGATGAGAAAGCACCAAAGGTAACATTTGCTGATGTGGCTGGTTGTGATGAAGCAAAAACAGAGCTTCAGGAAGTGATAGAATTCTTAAAAGAACCGCAAAAATTTCAGCGCCTCGGCGGTAAAATTCCACGTGGTGTATTGTTGCTTGGTCCTCCGGGTACCGGCAAAACACTTTTGGCTCGCGCGGTTGCCGGCGAGGCTGGCGTTCCGTTTATGTCGATTTCCGGTGCCGACTTTGTCGAAATGTTTGTCGGCGTTGGTGCTTCGCGTGTTCGTGATCTTTTCGAACAAGCGAAAAAAAGCTCGCCCTGTATCGTGTTTATTGATGAGATCGATGCAGTCGGTCGTCATCGCGGTGCGGGTCTCGGTGGCGGACACGATGAGCGCGAACAAACGCTTAATCAGCTTTTAGTCGAAATGGATGGTTTTGAGCAAAATAGCGGTGTGATTATTATGGCGGCAACCAACCGTCCTGACGTGCTTGACCCCGCCTTGCTTCGCCCGGGCAGGTTCGATCGTCAGGTCGTCGTCGATCGCCCTGATGTTCGTGGTCGCGAAGGAATTTTGAAAGTACATACCCGCAAAGTGCCTATTTCAGCGAATGTTGATCTCACCGTCCTTGCAAAAGGTACACCGGGATTCTCGGGTGCTGATCTTGCAAATCTCGTCAATGAAGCCGCGCTTCTTGCCGCTCGGCATAATGCTGATCGTGTGATGATGGAAGATTTCGAGAATGCAAAAGATAAAGTATTGATGGGTCTTGAGAGAACCTCTGCTGTTATTAGTGACGAAGAAAAAAAGACTACTTCGTATCATGAATGTGGTCACGTCATCGTCGCAAGAAAAATGCCGGAGGCTGATCCTGTTCATAAAGTAACGATCATACCACGCGGTCGGGCACTTGGGGTTACCAGTTACTTGCCGATAGATGAAAAGCACACCTACTCACGTGAGTATCTTCAGTCGGTTATTGCGTATGCACTTGGTGGTCGTGCGGCAGAAAAAATTATTTTCAATCGCATCACAACCGGTGCCGGTAACGATATTGAACGCGCAACTGATATTGCTCGTAAAATGGTATGTGATTGGGGAATGTCGGATAAACTTGGACCATTGAAATATGGACAAGGCGATCACGAAGTATTCCTTGGTCGTGATATGTCACAGGCAAAGACTTACTCTGATACCACAGGACGTATTATCGACGAAGAGATTCGTCGCATCGTCGAAGAGGGTATGCAAACTGCCGAACATATTCTTCGTGACTCAATACATATTTTGCATCGTATGGCGGCGGCATTATTGGTCCGTGAGACACTTAATGGCGCGCAGATCGAGATCATTATGGAAGGTGGTGAATTGCCACCATTTGAAAAGGCTGAGCCAAGATCATCGGAAAGTAAGAAATTTACCATTGCCGATAATGTAAAGATCCCACCGCTCGGCGAGATCGGCGGCATTGCTCCGATGCCTGCATAAAGCATATAGTATATGTAACATAAAAAACGCGCTTCGGCGCGTTTTTTATGTTTAAACTATCCTAATAGTACACCCTCATTCAAATGGGGTTACTCCATTATAAATGTTTTGCTTACCATATTTTCTCCAAATAAATTAATATTAACGGTATAGGTGCCTTCGGCTAGCGGGGGGAGCATCACCATCAGTTTATTCTTCCCTTTAGACAGAGGTTGCGAAATAGTATAAACCATCATTCCCTTTAAATCGTAGATAGACAAATTCGCAACACCGGTATTTACGGCTGTTACATCGATAAAGAATCGGTCTCGAACAGGATTAGGATAAATAGGAGAAATATTCGAACTTAGGGTAGGAGCAGGATTACGAATACCGGCGGAGATTTTTTTTGTCTGCACCATACAAAATTGCCCCCCGAAAGTAATATTACTTTTCCAGCTAAGCGCACTGTTTAAGGTGTCGGTATATGTGAGTAGTGATGCAGAATCTATTTCTGATCCCCAAGTCGGTCCAAAACCAAAAACATCACGTTCGTATAATTTGAACTCACCTGCTTTGTTGAATTCAGATAATCCTTTCAAACCGGAGAATATGATAGAGTCTGGTCGGGTAAAGTGTTGATTGATGCCGTAATTATTCACAATAAAATAGCCGGGTACAATCGAACGCGTATCGGGATTTTCATCGGGGTTGCTGCGCAAATGAAAAGCTACCATTTCTCCATCGGGATAACTACCGGTCTTTGGCAGATATATCTTGAGATGAGCGTCGGGAAAGTCATGGAGACCGACTGAATTTACGGATGATTTTCTAAACACCGATCCGGTGGATACAGGTGCAGTCGAAGGAAGGATGTTGTTGGCAACCAGTTGTATCGGGTAACTATTTAATGCATCATATACAATTGAACTAAACGGCTCAAACTGGTTAAATTGAATATACTTTACTAAGCCCGTTTCGGCAGCGGCAGGGTTTTGAATGAGATGCATTTTTTCGCGCACTTCATTTTGAGAAAGAGTATAATTGTATATTTTTACTTCATCTATCAAGCCAATGAAGTTGCCGCCCTGTCCATGCAAATCAGGGTTTAGATAAAAGGGTGATTTTGATAAGTCCAAGACTGGCATTGCATTATTATTTATGATAACACCTACGCCATTGAGATATAGCTTTACACCGGTTGGGGAATATGTCAGTACCACATTATTCCAGTGATTGCTATCTAAGATTAAGCCGCTGTAATTACCATAATTGACTTGGTCATCGGTATAACACAACTGCAAATTGGGCGCATAGCCTGAGAAAGTAATCCCATAACCTATACCATATCCCTTTGAACCCGGACACCCATAGTGACCGATGATTTCCGAAAATGACCTCTGTAATCCCTCGGGTTTTATCCATGTAGAAATAGAGAAAGTATTGCTATTGATATTTACTGTTCCAATATTCAAGTTTTGAAGAGACTGGTCTAAGCTCAGACACTTGCCCGCCACGGTATCCGGTTTGCAATAGTCAATCGGAAATTTTACCATATTAGTAAAGGTTTTGCTATCAGAATAACCATGGGCATCAGTTACTTTGAGTGTGACGGTATAATTACCGACAGTGCTATAGGTTACTCTCGGATTTTTTGCTGTAGTGCTGCTGACCCAAGAAGCGCCGGGGAAAGTCCATTGCCACGTAGCCCCTGTATAATTGAGTATAGAATAATCTAAAAATTCTACCGTATCACTACTACAACCTAAAACCTCACGGCTACAAAGTGCTTGTGCTAAAGGTGATCCTTGACTATACAAAGGCGTTTCCATAATACCACGCAAACCGGCAAGACGCATTTTGTTATCTCGATAAAAAATCATAAGTGGTATTTGCGCCAAGTGATTATCAAAAAGTCCATCGCTAAAATCGACCCAATCATTGAGAGTATTATCTCTATAAAAAACTTGCGAAGGATTATTTTGCGTAGCCACATACACACCGCCATTGGTGCCACCTTGATATACAATGCTATAAACATATTTTCCACTAAGTAAGGCACCGGAATAATTGATCCAAGAAGTACCTCCATTGGTAGATGTGAATACTTCATTGCCCGCACCAGCGCCTGCCATACAGATGTATAGTTCATTGGCATTCACAGGATTTACGGCTACATCTGCATTATAATAAGCGTAAGGCACCGGAAGAGTAATAGTACTCCAGGTCGTACCGGCATTGGTCGTTTTATAGATGCCATTGGTGGTCAAGACATAGATAACCTCCGGGTTGCTTCGTCCGATTTCAAAACGCCAAACGGTATTTCCTGAACCAAAACTTTTTAATGCTGAATAGGAGCGACCAAAATTGTTACTTTTCCATAGTGTGCTATCACTGCCGACAAATAAAATATCTCTATACCAAGGATGATTGATCAATTTACTATGAAACTGATAGTAGCCCACCACATTAGGCCATTTGGCGTTTACGCTAAATCCGGTAACGACGCCTGCAAAAGTGGCAGGCATTTGAAACATACCTAAATCGTTAAAACCAATTACCCGAGTGTAGCCGTGCATTACATGCCCCGTACCTGATTCGCCTCCGCCCAAAGAAAAGCTATTGCCAGCACCATATCCTTCATATTGTGCATCATCACCATTGTGGTATCGACCACCGCCGACCAAATCTTCTTGCCAACCTTGTCCCATCCCCCAATAATTAGAAGCAGTTATCCCATGATTTTTAGAAGGTGAATTGGCTTGTGTACTAAAAAAATCACTGGAATATTGCACCCCTCCATCAGAGGTTATATAACAATCGTTGCCCTTGGCACGCATACATTGTATATCCACGTGCATACCAATTGTACCTCCTATATACCCGCCTAAAGCGGAGAAGGTACTACCGCCATCGGTAGATTTCATTGCAGAGGTAGTCGCGACGATCAGATTATTTATATTATTGGGATCCACCATAATATCCATATCATAGTAACCTTGACCATTGCCCCAGATTGTCATAGGAGAAGTACCTATGATATTCCAAGTAAAACCTGCATCGGTGCTTTTAATCACCGAGGGGTTCGTAGTACTTCCTAAAACATAGGCATATACAATATTAGGATTTGCTGGGCTTACCGCTATTCTTGTGCCTCCATTATCTAACGAGGAGACATAGCTTGTTGTATTAGTAAAAGAAATACCTCCATTGACAGAAGCAAACATCAATAACTTCCCTGATCCACTGGCGCCGGTGGCATAGATGGTATCTATGCTGCCGGATTTGGCTTCAACATCACTTAAATAGTTGTCTATTATTCCTATTGCTGCAGTAAAGGTAGATCCACCATTACTACTATAGTAGATGTTGTTCGCTCCTTGAACGATAACATTGCTGTTCGGCAGGACAATAATTTTTTCGCCATAACCGCCGCTATAAGCAGAAAGCAAAGCCCAAGTATTGCCACCATTAGTTGTTTTGAGAATATTACCTCCTGTGTGCCAATATACTATATTAATATTATTTGGGTCAATTGCTAAGGAAGTCACACCTGTACAAGGCAGCGCATCAGATACGCAAGTCCATGTGGCAGCTTTGTTAGTACTTTTAAATACCTGTCCGTTTTCGCTGCCGCAGTATAACACATTGCTATTCGAAGGTGCAATAGCTATACAATAGACGTTGGCATGGTCGAATGCAGTGCCGCCACCCTGTCCAAAAGTTTCGATGGGACCGAGTATTGTCCAGTTTGCTGTGCCGGTGGTTTTATAGGCGGTGCTTGCGTTTTGTAATTTTTCGTGTTGGTGTAGAAGTGCTTCTTGTAATCTTTTTTTATTCGCTTCTTCATCTATCACTATAGAGCCATCGGGTTTGATGGCATCTTGCATACGCAACTGCAACTTCCAACGTGTATAAGCTGTCTCGTATGGTTCTTCTATTTCTTTCCGGTTGTACTTCCTAGCTTCTTCTTCGCGGACTTTTTCTGTCTTTTTGTAGTCATCGGTATGCTTGTACTGTTCAATGACTGCATCTATTGTTCGCACATTAGGCTTACTCCAATTTACTTGATTGACCCAGGAGGGGACAGGTATTGTTTTCGGAAGTCCGAAGGTATTATTACTCTTTGGCTGTGCGAAGGCTTGGGATAGACAACATCCGAACAGCAGCAGTAAACGAAAGTGCTTCTTCATACTCATTGATTAAAAGTGCAGATTATTCTGTAACTTCAAATATAAGGGTTTTGGATCTTATCCTTCTCAATTGGACGAAACACAATACCTAAATCATCACCTTAGATAGTATCTGTTTTTCTGATGTTGGTGAGATCGCACCGATCCCGTTTAGAATTCATTGGCATGGGATAACAGTGCGCTTCGATGTTTTTTTAGCTTTTGATTGCGAATATCGTGACTACTTGGTTTACTATAGTATCAGTAGACCCTCAGACTTATTTGTTTGGCAAAGATAGGCGCAGTAGGTACCCTCCATTTTTATAGAACGCTTTTGTATGGCTTGCGTTTGTAAGTAGGCTAATTGTGTTGCAAGCGGCTATTTTCCCCCGAAGATCATTAGCTTCTTGTGGTTGTGTGGTAATGTTTTTACTTTTTACCGTTAGTACATGATGACGTTTCGACGTTTTCTCATCTCGCTTTTTACACTTCTATTCTTTTCTCTCACGGCGCTTCCCGGTTCGTATGCACAGTCCGACAGCGCAAAGAAAATGATGGCGAGTGGTTTTACAGAAACCCATTTTGATAATCTCAAAAGTTTGAACTCGAATAGCGACGATGCGACTCCGTTCGTCTCGCCCGATGGTTCGACGATCTATTTTTCGAGTTATCGCAATAACGGCAAGCCGGCACTCTTCCGAGCCAAGCATAGCACGGGGCTTGAGTGGGGCAATGCCGAAGTCTTTCTCCAACTTCCGGGCAAAGAAGGCATCAGCGCCATCTCTATAGCCAATGACGGAAAAACAGCTATCTTGCAATGTTGCAACCGTGCAGATGCACTGTTCCGCAGTTGTGATATTTATAGTGCCAATATTGATAATGGAGCGTTGCAAAACATTGCTCCTCTGGGAAAGAACATCAACTCCGAGTGGTGGGAAGGTCAGCCGTGCATTTCGGGTGATGGTCAGCTCTTATTCTTCGCAAGTGATCGTAAAGGCGGCGAAGGCGGTTCGGACATCTATATGTGCAGTAAGTCCGGATCGGGTGAGTGGGGCAATCCTGTCAATATGAAGTTCAACACGAGCTCCGACGAGCTTTCACCGATGCTCGGCAGTGATAACCAAACACTCTATTTTGCTTCAAACGCTTCCGGTGGTCAGGGCGGATTTGATATTTACGTCACCTATCGTAAAGGTGATAACGAATGGACGCAACCCAAAAACTTAGGAACGTCAGTCAACACTTCTTCAAACGAAATGTTCTTCTTTGTCCCAACGTCTGAAGATGGTGTCTATGTTTCTTCTGATCGAGCTGGTGGGCAAGGCGGCTTCGATATCTATCGCATAGTCCCGAATCCTATCAAAGCAAAACCAAAGTTTATTGCCTTTAATGGTCACGTGCTTGATGCATCAACCAACCTACCGGTTCGTACTCAACCTGACCTTACACTGGCAGTCTCGGCAAACAGTGACCCACTGACCAACACCGGCTCCACTCGTGAGTATAAGACCGATGCACCGATCGGAAAAGCAATTCGTGTTACTGCAGGTGCTGATGGCTACGTCTCAGGTAATATTGAAGTACAAACACCGTCAGAGTTCGACCCTAACGGTTTTTCGCAGGATATTAAACTTACGCCTTCGAAGGTGCGCATTAGTGGTCACACGACAAGTTTGTTTACTAATGCTAAAATAACAGCGAAAGTATTACTCGAAGAGGTGGATGATAACGGCAACACTTTAACCACACAGAGTGTAGAGTCAGATCAGGATGGTGCTTATAGCTTTGATGCAAAACCGTTTACGAAATATCATATCTCTGCATCAGCAAAAGACTATCAAAATTTCTTTGCGGTGCTTGATATTCCACTCAAGCGCGAAGCCGTCGTTTCTGTTGTTAAAGAGATCAGAATGACTCCATCCGATATTAAACCGGTGATGGTAAAATTCGATTATGCCAGCGCCGATCTCTTGGCAAGCGAACTGCCGCAACTGGTTGACTTCATCAAAAAAGTGAAGGGCAACCCGAATGTCAAACTTGAGGTGCAGGGGCATACCGATGATCGCGGATCGGAAGAGTATAATAAGGAACTGTCCGAACGTCGTGCAAAGACGATCGATGAGTATCTCCTTGCCCAGGGTGTTCCGCGCGATCAACTTGCAATCGTGGTGGGCTTTGGTAAAAGCGCACCGCTTGAGCAAGGCATATCCGATGAAGCGCGTGCGAAAAATCGCCGCGTAGAAATTCGCATCGTCGGAAAATAACCCTGTCGGAGGAATGTCAATGTCAATACAGAATCAACGAATGATCTACAGAGCTTTCGCAATCGTAGTTGCTGTGATAGTCGTCTTTTCGACTACATCCACTAATGCCCAGATACTCAGCCGAGGCGATCTTTTCGGTCCCGGTGCTCCGCCACCGATGATCGGGGTCGAGCTTGGGCTTGGTTCGCATCAGCAACAAGGCACCTACCAAGCAATATGCCACTGCCAGTTTGAAGGCGGCTCAGCAACCGGATTTATTGGCGGATTATTGTTTGAACTTCCGTTGAATTATCAATGGACAATCGGCTTAGGCGCGAAGTTGGATTTTAAAGGACTCAATAACACCTCGCTCGTTGCTGATACAGCTTCACTTCGTTTGGAAGGGCAGCAGGATTCTGTTCTCTCGGGCACTGTCTATCTACAACGCACCGGAAGTGTACGCGAGACATTCTTGACATTAGCACCATTCGTTCGCTATGAATTTTATCGCAATGGTCCTTTCGTCCAAGTAGGACCCGGTATCAGCTTTTTACTTTCCAGTAATTTTAAGCACGTTCGTGAATTGCTGGGCTCAACACTGACACTCGTCGATAACGCCGGGAATTCTGCGAAGTACAATAATATTCATTTCGAGAACGGGACCAATACCGAAGAACTGGAAAATCATAAGATTGATAATGTAAAAACGTTGAGACTTGGGGTGTTGCTCACCGTCGGGTATGACATTCCTGTGGGAGATAACTCGGTGATAGCACCAATGTTGACTTATGATCTACCACTAACGACAGTTCGTGATAATATCCTTTCGAAAGATTGGAAAATTTCAACGATTTTCTTTAGTGTCGGCTTGAAATATAAGCTTGATTAACAGCGTGTCGCGATTGCATTGTTTCCCCCGTGTCGTGTCAATGTTTTTGTGTGTTTTGTGTTGTGACTATTAGTAACCTATTGAAAGGGAGTACTATGATTATCTGCCCCCCGTTTTTGCGCATCAAGTCCAATCGTTTTTGGGCATTGTGTGTTTCTGTCCTGTCGATACTGGCTCTTTCCGATGGAATTTCTGTCGGACAAAATCTCTCAACGGGTAACCAATATGTTGTTGGCAATGTCCAACCAGCCGACGGTAAAATCTGTGTGCTGATAGCCCCGGGCAGATTAGGCATTGATGGTCAGCTCGATTTTTATGATAAAAGCTTTTTATCGGTTTCGATAAACGGTCAGATATTTTCTAATAACGATATTATTGCCGGTGGCAACCGCCCGCCAAACTACAAGATATTAAACAACGGCACGAGTGTAAAAATAGCTGATACGATTCGCACCACATGGGTCAATAAAGCCGGTTGTGATATTATCCAAGATGTCTATCCGATTGCTTACGAGAAAAGCGGTCAGATTATTATGCGTTGGAGCGTGAAGAACACAGTCAATACTCCTGCAGGTGTTGCCGTTCAGTGGCTCAATGACGTTCAAATATCCGACCCCTTGGACAAAACGAAGCATGGTTCACAAACCAACGTCACCGATGGACCGAAGATATTACATCGCTATGGCTATCGTTTAAAGTGGGAGCAATTGCCCAATGCCGCCAATGCTGCCCCAACTATCCCCTGGTTCTATATAGCATTTTTATGGCAGTTGCCGGATCTAAATCCCGGTCTTAGCGGACAAGCCTACCTCGACTTTCCGCCGATCATTAATAAAAAACCTTCGCGTATGACCGTCGGTGATTGGTACACGATGGCTCAAACAGCATTTGGTGCAAATCCTGCATGGCCCCTGGGCACAGCACTCACCACCGACGATGCCGTTCT
>JANYDV010000186.1 GCA_025363505.1 Bacteroidota bacterium | reverse complement strand
CATCGGCAAGGCGCTGCCGGCACGCGCCATTCACTCCACCGGTGATGGCAGTGCGACGGTCGGCTCGCTGAGCTTCGTGGACAACGGCGTCGACAGCACCACGGGAACGGTGCTGCTCAAGGCGCGCTTCGACAACAGTGATCGGTCGTTGTGGAGCATAACCAAAATTATTAAATGTTGCCGTGATGCGAACAAACGAATCGGTTACCGCATACACCGAACGTGGCTCGCCACTTCGAGTCGAGATCAGTACAGCCGAAGCTTTCGCTTCAAACTCAGGCTGTGGTCTGAAAGCAAACCCCATTGCGGCATCGCCTAAGATAGAATATTCGTGAAGTGCATTGTCTTGCCCGTATCGTAGCCCCAGATTTGGTTGTAAGACCGACTCAATATATTTAGCAAGTGTAAAAACAATGGGATATTTTATTGTGTGCGCGCCAGATGACGATCGCGCCATTAGTGAATCGCCTCGAAGAAAATTAAATATTCGGCTTGACATATTCAGGTCATACCCGATCTCACCAAAACCCGTAGTACCAAAGGCACAAATCACACCCGACTCTTTGCCACGAAGATATGATTCATTGAGTGTAATAAGATTCGGCTCTGCAAAAGCACCTGTTCTGCACGAGAGCGTAATATAAACGGGATACAAACCTTGATTGCGAAGTGTACCAACATCAGGGAAAAGAATATCAGTGACATTGGTTGCGCCATGACCGAAGAAATAGACTAATGACTGTCCGCGCTGGAATGCCGTTTGAATTTCTGCAACATGAGTACCATCTAAGTTCGACAGCAGATCCGTTCGCATAATTTTTGTCGGGCGAACAAACAACGGGAAATTTTTTAAACCGCCATAGTCATTTTTATACGTGATAGAATCCCCAAGAAAGGCATCCACATATTGTGCGAGCACGGCATACTGAAATGACGGCGGTGGGTCGCCTCCGGTGATGAAAAGAAAATTCCTGTTCCAATCGGCAGGTGGTGCAGATTCATACTCAATTATTTTTTGAATAAACGATTCCGCTTCGCCAGCCGACTCAATCGGAATACGAGTAATTACCATTTCCGGAAACAATGAATCGCGAAAACCGATACCTTCGGAAAGCGTATAAATATAATCAGACGACGGCACCCCAAACGTAGGAACAAAATTTTGATGCGAGGTTCTATCTTGTGGGTCGTGGAATGAATTGTTGAGATTAAATTTAGGATCCCACGTACCATCACCAAATAATGTGACTAATGCCGGTGGTACACCATGATAATAATCATAGGCATATTGCAAAAATCGACGGATAGCCCACGGTTCATTCGAGCCAAAATTAAATGCGTTAAATATTTCGTCAGTAGTTACCACTTTCGTTCTCAGCCCTGCACTCTGTCGTCGAAGGGCAAGTTTTTGTGCACTCTGAAAAAAAGCCGGATGAGTAATAAGAATGTAATCAGCTCCTTGCAATGTGTCAAGAATATTTGTCCACTTACCGCTCATATCACTGATAAGATCAGGGCGGAGAAATGTAGCAGTCGTTGCGGCAACAATAGTATCAGTGCCTGTGCTGCCTCTCATCTTAAATTCGAAACTATTGCCGTTTGATGTGCTTTGCAAGACACGTAATCCTTGCGTAAGATTATACAGCGTCGGCGATCCAGTCGTACTACGGAGCACCAATTGATGAATACTATTCGGCGGTGAATATGAATATGACCACTGCCCTGCAACGATACTGGTATCAGTGCTCGCATCAAGTTGTGTCGGCAGCGAAACTTCGTAATAATCAATATACCATTGGTCGGACAAGCCATTGCCCTGACGATACATCATCGCAATGGTATTTGCACCCGAATGCAATTCACTTAATGGCACTAAGCTCTGAATATGTAATGAATCAAAATCTGAAAACGAAGCATTGGTTATTTCTTTGCCATTGAGAATGATCGCACACTGATGAGTGACCGAGCCAGTTGCACCGGTAGAGATGCCTCGCACCGAAGCAGTAATAAGTGCTTGTTTGCCGGTCTGAATTGCCGGCAAACTCGGCATATAAAATGTATCAACGACGCTCGTCAAACTATCTTGAGTATTGCGCCAAACAAACCCTTCACCACTGATCCATAAATATCGCTGGGTCGTTTGCGACTCATCAAAGTTTTTATCGCCGGGATAATAATTGTAGTCACGTTCGTGATGCTGACTAAGCGTTGCTTCGGCGATAGTTGAAGTCGGGGTTTGAGATGAAACGTACGGAGTATATCGTAGCGGAGGGTTTTGCAATTTATTGCTCGTCGTCAGCCAATAAGCGTTTGAATCTGTATCACGATTATAATATTGTCCTGGGTCGCCCTTCAAGCGTTTACCATAAAATTCGATTGCATTTATTCGCCCATCCGGCGTGGTATCAATCCAAAGCGAAACTTCTTTGCCGCGATTTATAAGTCGAAGCTCCGATGCTTTCCAATTGGAGATTGAATTATTACCGCTCCGATTTACTAATTCTTGAATGGTGCTTCGATAAAGCCCCGTGCGTGTTACTGTTAATTTAATATACGGTGCTGACTGGTCGATCCATCCTGTTACCGAGCTATCAAAGGTGATCGGCTTGCTTGCAGCAAGACTCAGGATCTTCGAGTTGTTGATAGGATGAAATGAACCTTCGAAAGCGCGAATATCAC
Source organism: Bacteroidota bacterium (assembly GCA_025363505.1). Taxonomy (GTDB): domain Bacteria; phylum Bacteroidota; class Ignavibacteria; order Palsa-1295; family Palsa-1295; genus JAFDZW01. The sequence goes on along the minus strand of JANYDV010000186.1, from coordinate 9,008 downwards.
CTGGGTTTGCAACAAGCGATGCATAGACATCATCAAAGATCGGATCCCCTTTTGAAGCAATATTTTTCTGCAGAGGAGTTTCAAGATCAAATGACAGCTCGCAACGAAATTTCGTTTTTGCAATCACCGAAAAATTCTTCAGATACTCCGCAAGTGGTATCGTCACACTCACAAGCCGAAGTTTGCGAAATCTGATCGGTCGCGAAACAATCGGCTGATCGCCCGGCAGCGAAGAAACATATCGTGATTCATCAAAAGTACGGGCGCCAAATGTAGAATTGACAGTCGGGGGAGCAGGAGGCAAGAAGATCGAGCTGATGTTTTTTTGTGTTCGTTCTGTAATAGTAGCACGGAAATTCTTTGCCGATTCCGGCACAGCCCACGTCACCACAATCGAGGGTATCTCAGGTTTGCCGCTATCGCCAACGAGTCGGAAGATCATTCCTTGCGGAAGTTTTTCGCTTTGCAACCCCACCCATGAAAGTTGAGAGAATTGTTTCTTTTCGCCCGCAACAGCCGAAGTAAATTTCTGAGGTATCACCTCTCCCATACTTGCTGAAATGCTTATCGTCCCTCTCGAAGCGGAAATAGTGGAATGAACTGTGAATGGTTTTTGCGAAGATGCGCCGATGAAATGAATGCGTGGCTGCTGTTTAGCAACAAACCCATGAGAAGCGTTTCCAGCAACAGTACCGGTAGCCGAACGTTTGATTTTAGGCGGTACAAAATGCGAAACAACCTGCGCACCAAGACGCAGTGAAGGTAATAAAAACAATATCAACAATGCAACTCGGTTTTTTCGGCTCACAAGTAGTTCGGTAATATTCGGGACAGTATCGTCTTGTAATCTACAACGAATGGATTTGTAAAATAATTAATACGTCCTGAAATAATGCCCTATTGCATTTTTTCGAGTGCAGCATCATAAAAGGTGATATGCTGAGGATCGATAAATTTGATTTTTCGGAAGTAAAGATTGGCATTGTCTTTGAACCACCGAACAAACTCTGAAAATTCGGTATATTTTGCTTCGCAGAATGTCTTAAAAAATACACTCCGATCAATATCAGATGTCGCTCGTTTGAGTTTGATGACCGTGTCAATAAAATGACCATAATTATTTCTTGCAAGATCAGGGTCCGCCCCGATCTCATCAAGAACTGTTGTGTGATAGCTGTAATAGAGATCACGCAAGACACGATTATTGGCATCAAGCAAACTTTCGATATATCCAAAACGAGAGAATGCACCACTGGCAGTGATAATTCTGTCCCAACCATTGCCTTGAGAGGAGTTAGCAATTAATGCTGTTGCCTGCGCTTGTTGCAACGGCGCGGTGCCGCCTTCGGGCGCATAAGAGTCGAGATCGAGCCCGACGATGATATAGGCATAGTAATCAAGCAAGCTCTCAAGCGAACGATAATTAACCCCATGCTGCAACGGCAAACCACGTGAATACCCAAAGGTGACCTTGTCGTCAAGGAATCGAGCCATTGTCGTCAATTCTTTGCTCTGATTGAGTGGGCGGTTACTTTGGATGAAGACCTGAGCGGTGTAATCAGTGCCGTTTGAGCCGGTAATATTAAAGACCACAGAGCATTGAATCCTCTCTCCCGAAAAGTTTGTTGTCCAAGAGTACGTATTGAGGTAGGCTTCGACATCGCCTCGAAATGTCTGCCAGATTTGTCGTTCTTCTTCGCTGAGGGTTTGGATGTTCACCGTCACTTTGCACGTTAATTCTTGTGCAACAGAGATGCGGGCACAACAAAGCGCCACCAGAACAAGCAAGAAAACACGAATGACTTTCATATTTGTACGTTATGAACTCGTATAACAGAGTTATTATTCATTAAAGATACGCAATATCTAATCAAAAGATTCTATGGCTTGGTTCGCACGCTCAAAGGAAAATATTGACCGCTCCGCTATCAAGGCAACCGACACGATGCCTGATGGTATGTGGGTAAAATGTCCCGATTGCAAAGAAATCCTCTATAAAAAGCAATTAGAGGACAATCTCTTCACCTGTCCGAAATGCGATAAGCACTTTCGTATCGGCAGTGATGAATATTTTCTCATTCTTCTCGATGATGGCGTTTTCGTCGAGCACGCCGCTACGCTCATTCCCGATGATCCCTTAGGCTTCGTCGATACCAAACCCTACCCGACTCGTGTAGCCGATGCGATTCGCAAAACTGACCTCAAAGAATCAATGCGATTAGTCACCGGCTCTATCGAACAAATTCCTGTAGTGCTTGGCGCAATGGATTTCGATTTTATTGGCGGCTCCATGGGTTCGGTCGTTGGTGAAAAATTTGCTCGCGGCATTGATATTGCTATCGCGACTCAGACTCCCTATATTATGATCTCCAGCTCCGGGGGCGCACGTATGCAAGAAGCCGCACTGTCACTGATGCAAATGGCAAAGACAAGTGCGAAATTGGCTCAGCTTGCCAACGCACGTCTTCCGTATATTTCGATCTTAACCGACCCAACCACAGGCGGTGTCACCGCAAGCTTTGCAATGCTCGGCGACGTAAATATTGCTGAGCCTAAAGCACTCATTGCTTTTGCTGGTCCGCGTGTCGTCGAGCAGACCATTCGCAAAAAACTTCCGCCGGGATTCCAACGTGCAGAATTTTTGCTCGAACACGGCTTTGCCGATATGGTCGTGCATCGCAAAGAAATGAAACAGACCGTCGCAAAGGTCTTGCGCCAACTTCATACACTACCGTTATGAGTCCTGAAAGTAAATTAAAAAAACCGCTTCCTCAGGAAGAATGGGTCGTTCGATTAATCGGTTTTCCGATGGATCTCGGTGCAGGCAGACGGGGCGTGGATATGGGACCATCGGCGTTGCGCATTGCCGGTGTTGGCGAAAAACTTTCTGCACTGGGTTATACCGTTATTGATTCCGGTGATATTGACATCAGCGTTCCTGAAGTCAATGACATCGAAAATCCGAAACTTCGGTATCTCTCACAAATTACCAAAGCCTGTACTGCCCTGGCAAGTTCGGTCGAGGCTTCGCTTGATAACGATGAATTCCCGATGGTCTTGGGTGGCGATCACTCAATGGCTATTGGCACCATAGCAGGAATTGCAGCACATTGTCGTAAGCAAAACAAGCGTCTTGGGGTGATCTGGATCGACGCACACTCTGACATCAACACCCCCGAAACTTCTCCAAGCGGAAATATTCATGGTATGCCGCTTGCTGTTTCGCTTGGTATTGGTGCGCCCGAACTGACATCAATTGGTGGAAATTTTACAAAATTGGCACCACATCAAGTCGCACTTATTGGGTTGCGCTCTATTGATGAAGGCGAGGCACAGCTTATCAAAAAATTAAAGATCGACTCCTATACCATGAGCGATCTCGATAAACTTGGCGTACACCGTGCCATCGCAAAACTCTTAACTTCGATGCGTGCGCAGGTTGATCATCTTCACGTTAGTTTCGATCTCGATTCTGTCGATCCATCAATCGCAGGCGGAGTCGGTACACCCGTGCCGGGTGGTCTGACATATCGGGAGGCGCATTTGATTATGGAAGCAATCGCTGACACAGGCTTTATGTCGTCATTCGAAATTTCAGAGGTGAATCCTATCCTCGACAATAAAAATATGAGTGCCGAGTTTGCGGCTGATCTTATTGCCAGCAGTATGGGAAAACGGATTTTATAATTGTTCTATCGGTTATCTTTTGCCTCAAATTCTTTCAGTCCGATTGGCAATTTAATACCGACCGAAAGAGTCAAGTGCCATAAATTAGGCGTTGTGGCTTTAAGAATAGTGGGGTTAGCCGGATCGCCGATAGCATAACCGGAAGTATATTTCTGCACAAAGTAATCACTGAAAAGCTCCGTGATCGGAATGCCCGCATTGATCTCAGGGGTGAGCACCCAATTGCCAAACAATTTTATGTACGTCCCAAGTCCTATCTTCAGCGCCCATGCTGATGCGCGAATGGCACCGTTAGTAGGCTGCTCGCTAATAGTAACTTCCTTCTTGCCTGTCAGTGCTCCATTTGGAATAAAGACATATTCGCAGCCATTATCTGAACTGATGATTTTTTCATATCCGGAAATCCGATCCGAAATGAGCGACACATACTCAATACCACCGCGAAGATACAATCCTTCTCGAAGAAGCTGATACTTCAGCGCAAATTCTGCACCGTAATATTGCAAGGAGAGCAAATAATGATCTTCAATGGTAGCGATACCCGCTGTGCCCGAAGCATTATTACTGCATTGCCGCATCGTCTGTTCGGTGCTCGAGCTGTTATTGGTCCTGTAAAACGCCTTTCCTTGCAGACCAATATCGTTGGAGAGCGAGAGATCAACTGTTGCACCAACATGAACACCAAAGCCGCCACCCATATTGCTGAACGGCAACGACTCAATCACTTGGCTATTACCGCTCGAAAAGGGATAGATGTAGGTAATATAAAAATTGGTTGAACCGATGAGCATTGTACCTGTCCCGCCGATCTCAAGCCCAATATAATGCCTCGAACTAATAAGTCGTTGGTCGGGCTGGGCATTACAAAGATGTGACGACAACAGCAATAAGAAGATGATGACAACCGTAAATCTCATTCAAATAGTATTATGATATATGACTATTAATAATAATACATTTTTCTGAGAATAGTTACAAAAAAAGCACATACTACCCTACTTCTTCTCAAGCTTTTTTTTAAGAACATTGAACACACAAGCGTTGTTAGACTCAGCGTATGAAAGCAATTCTTCGCCATCTCGTCTTTGTTTTGACTCTCGTAGCCTCAAGTGGTTATTGCGGAGCGGTGATTGCTTGTGCATTACCACAAGATCATACCTGCACACATCACGATGCAGCCGACAAGCACGAAAAGCCTGTGTCATCAACAGATTGTCAGTCCGATTCTTGCTCAGCTTGCCCATGTCATTTCCCTGCGTATCGCCCTTCGACGAGTAACCGAACAATTGTTTATCGCATCACCAGAATCACAACCAATTTCCAACCTCCTACGCTCGTGGTTTCTATCGAGCCATTCTTGCAGCCTCCGCAAGCATAAATGCACTCACTTGCTTTAATTAATCACTCATCTTCGTGATGATGTCTGTGTATATATTAATTTTATCTACAAAATGAAACGTCATATTTTACTTCTCTTGTGCATTCTCTCTCTGGCTGCCAATGTCTTTGCCCAAAAGCACATAATCGCAGGCATCGTAAACGACTCTGTTTCGGGCGAAGCGATCATTGGTGCACGAATAAAGATAGACCGTCCGTCCGGCGGAACAAAAACTATTTCCGACGGCACATTTATTCTTCGATCACTGCAAATTGGACTTCATACCATCACCATTAATGCAATCGGATATCAATCAGTTACTTTATCAATGACACTCAGTGATGATTCGTTATATCTGCCTATGATCCTCCATCCGTTGCATACTGAAGGTGACGAAGTGGTAGTGACGGGTACAAGAACGACTCGATCTATTGCTGATGTGCCCGTTCGAGTAGAAGTAATACCCGAAGAAGAAATTCAGGAAAAAATAATGATGGAAGCATCAAGTGTCTCGATGGCACTGAGCGAAACACCCGGCATTAGAGTACAAACGACCTCTGCAACCAGCAATTCTGCAAACATTCGGATTCAAGGGCTGCAAGGGAGATATACCCAAATACTCGTTGATGGCATTCCCAATCTCGGCGGGTTATCGGCAGGACTTGGTATCACACAAATGCCGCCACTTAACCTTCGACAGATCGAAATTATTAAAGGGGCGAGCTCGGTACTCTATGGTGCGGATGCGATTGCAGGTGTCGTAAACTTTCTGACCAAACTACCGCAAGAACACGAGGACTTTAGCGCACTCATCAACGTCACAAATCAAAAGGCACAAGATTTGGCAGTTTATTATGCCAATACTATTAATGATCTTGGCTTTACGTTATTCTCGAGTTATGATCACCAATCCATCTACGATGTCGATGGCGACAACTTCAGCGACATTGCCGGATATAGCCGCCTGAATATTTCTCCGCAACTCTATTATCAATTCTCGGATGATGTAAAAGCAAAGGTTGGATTTGGATATATGAAAGAAACACGAAATGGCGGAGTCATCGATACTTCGAGTTATGCTCACTTGTCACCGTACACCGAACAGAATATCTCGGAAAGATTTTATGGCACCGCACATCTTGAATATGATATTTCACACTCATCACAAATTGCCGTCAGTGCGGCGGCAATGCAGTTGATGCGGAATGCACATTATGGTGCAATTCCATTCGATGGAAAACAAACGGTGATCTACACAGACTTTCAGTATTCATTACTTTTGAGCAATCATAATATACTGGTGGGGGGCGCATATTCAGCCGATCACTTTTCCGACCAAACCATTCGTACGTCTCCTTCACTGAGCTACGATTACTCTGTGCCGGGAATTTTTATTCAAGATGAATGGAGCGTTGCAAATACCTTTAAAATTTTAGGCGGAGTTCGTGCCGATCATCATAATACGTATGGCACATTTGTCACCCCGAGGCTTTCATTCTTTTATAAACCAATAGAGAATCTAACACTTCGTATTGGTGGTGGCGGGGGATATAAAACACCGACGATATTTGTCGAAGAATCAGAAGAAATAGGCTTTCACGATATTCGTGGAATACCAAATTTGCGTTCTGAAGATGCACAAAGTTTTTCCTTCGACGCAAACTGGCGCACGGTATTAGGTCCTATTGGAATAACAATTAATACTGCCCTCTTTCATACAAACCTCAAACATTCCCTGGTGATTAATGAAGATTCTATTGATCGGCACATCATCACACTCGAAAATGCAACAGGCGCAACTCTTACCAAAGGCGCAGAAATAACGACTCAATTTCTCTATGACAAATTTAAATTGTCACTTGGATATACCTATACCTACGCCACACAAGATCATCTCGGAGTCACAAAAGAGATCGAGCTGAATCCGCGACATAATCTGGGGATAGTACTGATGTTTGAAGATCACGAAAACGGCTGGCGTTCGGGGCTTGAAAGTTACTATATCGGCTCGCAAGAAATTGATCGAAATCCATTCCGGACTCAGACTCCATCATATTGGTTGTTCGGTGCGTTACTCGAAAAAATATTTGGGCAAGTACGGATCTATATCAACTTTGAAAATATATTTGATACCAAGCAATCAAATTTTGACCCGACCTATATTGGCGACCCATTTAAAAGTGGTAGATTTGACAGGCTACACATATACGCCCCGCTCGAAGGCAGAGCCATTAATGGCGGAGTAAGATTTATACTATAAAAAAAAGGGCAGTGATTAACTGCCCTTTTTTACTGCTGTTACTTTTTCAGCACAACAAATTCTACACGTCTGTTTTCCGATCTTCCATCGTCAGTATCGTTCGGTGCTATCGGTGATGCTTCGCCGTAGCCTTTGGCGGTGATTCGTTCAGCTTCGATATTGTGACGCACGAGGTAATCACGAACTTCATTAGCACGGCGGCGAGAAAGATCGAGATTATATTGATCACCACCGACATTATCGGTATACCCGGCAATCTCAACTTCCATTGAGCTATTTGCTTTCATAATCGCAACAGCACGTTCGAGCTCAGGATATGACTCCGGTTGCAAAGTCGATTTGTTGAAATCAAAGAAAATCAACAAACGTACACGCCCGCTGGTCGAGTTTGCAAGTTTGATATCATGATTGCCTTTGAGGATTCTTCCTTGATCATCAACACTGAATATCGTCGAGCCAAACAAATATCCATCGGCATCAGCCGTCACCGAATATCTGCCGGGTGCTTTTACACGAACATCATACTGACCGTCATTATCAGTCTTCGTCTGCGAGACTACTTTGTTGTTTTGTAAATCAACTACTGTTACTTTTGCTTTGACTGGCTCGCCCGTAGTGGCATCAGATACTTTACCCGTCAAATTGACATATTTGGCATTAGGCTCTTCCTGTGCCGAAGTTGTACTGACCGGCTCGGGTTCATCCGAACCACCAAATGGAAATTTGAGAGCGACGGAGAATGAAGCATACCATAATTTGGGCGTAGTAGCTGTTTGAACAAAGGGAGACAAGGGATCACCAAGTGGGTAACCATTTTTATAAGCAGCTTCGATATCTTGATTGAAGAACTCACTCAGAGGAATTCCAACATTGATTTCAGGTGTTAATACCCACCCATTATCTCCCAACTTAATGAATGTGCCAACTCCAAGTCTGAGATCGAACTGAGATTTATTAATGATGTTCGAAGCTGATTGCTCGGGAATATCAATTTGAGTCCCTGCGGCGGTCCCTGTGGGATAGTATAAATATTGACAATTGTTCGTTGAAGAAACAATTTTTTGATAACCAGAAAATTTCGAAGAAGCATTGGCACCGTAGTCAAAGCCAACTATCCCATAAATGTTATCCGGTACGAATTGTAATCTCAATGCCGCACTAATTCCAAAATACGCAAGATTAAGTTTATAGTTATCTTCTACTTCTGCTGTTCCGGGTGTACCTGACGGATCGGAACACGTTTGAGAATGTGTACTCGTATTTCCGACATTATTAGTACGATAAAATATTTTTACTTGTAAACCAAAAAAACTGCTCAATGATAGATCAAGTGTTCCGGCGATATGATATCCTAAGCCAGTCCCAAGAGTTACGAATGGAAGCGGCAGAACATACTCGCTTGGTGAAACAACGTATGGGTCATTGATCGCAAAAAAGAAATTTTCATTCCCAGACAGCAATGAGTTATTGAAGCCCAATTCAAAACCAACATAATTTCTCGAGCTCACAGGCTTATCGCGCCAGCCTTGTGCATGAAGGGCTTCGCCTGCAACAACCACCAATAATAACAAGAGTAATGAGATACGGAGCGTTTTGGTCATATATTTTTTATGAATTCGAATAGACAAAGATAAGAAATTTTTTACCCTTGCCGACCTAAAGCGAGGCGGAACCCCACCCTAT
>JANYDV010000131.1 GCA_025363505.1 Bacteroidota bacterium | reverse complement strand
CAACAGTGATACCAGCACCAGCTGAGTTCTTCACAACTAAGATCTGACCTGTCTGACCAGCAGCAGGAAGAGTAATTGTGATAGCAGCGGCAGTTGCGCGGATGAAGTAATCTGTTGCAGCAGCAGCATAGTTAGCAGCCTGCGCTGTATAAGAGGCAACAAAACCAGTTGCTTTAACAGTACCGTCATTCTTGATACGATCAACAGTGTTGGTTTGGATAGTACCACCAACAGCATTAATTGCATTGTTAGTAGCAATTACTCCAGTTGCGCCAGTAACCGTTGTACCAGCACTAACAGTTGTTGTTGCATTTACTGAAGTACCAGCATTAACAGTAGTTGTTGCATTTACCGAAGTACCAGCATTAACCGTTGTTATTGCATTTACTGAAGTACCGGCATTAACTGTTGTTCCAGCAGTCATACTTGTACCCGCATTAACCTGACCGGCTGTTGCAACAATGTTGCCACCGGTTGAAATAATATTAGTACCAGCAGTGATCGTTGTTCCAGCTGCAATCGAAGTGCCAGCAGCCATGGTCGTCCCAGCAGACATACTTGTTCCTGCATTAACTTGACCTGAACCATTGACATTTACACCAGCTACAGTGAGCGGTGAGTTACAGATTGTATTCGCAGCGGTGAACATCGTGATTGTATTCACGGTAGCACCACCGCATGCTGTCAATAATGATCCAATTGGGAACGTGTGCACAACACCACCAGCAGCGGCTGGTGTTGTCATGATGAACGCATCTGCTGCACCAGCAAGACCGTTGATCGTTGCACCGCCAGCAGTGACTGTTAAGCCTGTGCCTGCAGTAAGTGTTGTTCCTGAACTGATCGAGGTACCAGAAGTGATCGTTGTACCTGAACTGATTGATGTTCCAGCACTCATTGAAGTACCAGCATTAACCTGACCAGCTGTGGCAACGATGTTACCTGCATTTGAGGTGATTCCTGTTCCTGCAGTGATCGTTGTTCCTGCTGTTACTGTCGTTCCAGCACCAACCGATGTTCCGGCATTAACTGATGTTCCGGCTGACAATGAACCTGAACCAGTTACATTTACACCAGCTACAGTGAGCGGTGAGTTACAGATAGTGGTTGCGCCGGTAAACATTGCGATCGTATTCACCGTAGCACCACCGCAAGCATTAACTAAGCCAAGCCCAGCAGCACTGCTCCAGCTCGGAGTTACGTTAGCACCATTCGAAATAAGAAGGTCATTTGCATTACCATCTGTACCGCCGACACGCAATGGGCTAGCACCACCAACATGCGTAACACGTCCTGTGATGTTTGCACCACCTGATGTAACCGTCAACCCAGTACCAGCCGTAATAGTAGTACCTGCACTCATTGAAGTACCGGCTGTAACAGTTGTACCAGCTCCAATTGAAGTTCCAGCAGTCATGCTAGTACCTGCATTAACCTGTCCAACCGTAGCTGAGATATTGCCACCTGTTGAAGTAATATTTGTAGCAGCAGTCATTGAAGTACCAGCTGTAACACTCGTGCCTGCCCCAATTGAAGTTCCTGCAGTCATACTAGTTCCTGCATTAACCTGTCCGACTGTTGCAGAGATGTTACCACCTGTTGAAGTAATATTTGTAGCAGCAGTCATCGAAGTACCAGCCGTTACACTTGTACCTGCGCCAATCGCTGTACCAGCAGTGATGGAAGTACCGACACCAAGTGTTCCTGAGATCGTACCGTTACCAGTTACATCAAGTGTTTGCGTCGGTGCGTTGTTACCGATGCCGAGACGTTTGCTGGTAGCATCGTAGAAGAAATTCGGATTGTCAGCCGCAACTTGTCCTAATGCATTCGCATAGAGTACTGACCCTGAAGGGAAAGTACCGAGTGGCAAGTTGATGGTCGAGACGAACAAGGTGTTCCAACGATTCGCAGCAGAACCAAGGTTGAACGAGTTGTTCACGCTTGGCACCATATTCGTACCGATGTTCGAGTTAAAGTTAATCGAACCACCTGCAGTGAAACCAAGATTATTCGCGCCGGTAGTAACGATATTCAACGGAGCATTTGCATTGATCTGGTGAGTTGCGCTCACAGCATCAATCCAGAGTGAACCACCGAATTTCGCGATACCAGTAGTGACCTGATCGCCATTGACGACGAGATCCCATACGGTTGGGTTACCTGCGAGCGTGTTACCGACAACTGCGTCAGCCGAACCGTTGATGTTCAACTGCTGAGTAGCAGTATTATCACCGATAGCGTTTGCATTATGTGTTGCGGTTACCGCACCAGCGAGATTAACGGCGTTACCAGCACCAAGCTGAGTAAATGCGTCATTAACTGTGACTGCAGCGTCGTTATCGGAGATAAATCCGTTAGCACCAGTGATGGTCAAGCCAGCAGCATTCGAACCAAGGTTGATATTGCCGGTCGCACCATTGAAGGTAGCCATATCAGCAGCAGCATTGTTGGTAATACGAAGTGTATTAGCACCTGTATTGATGAAGCGGTCAGTTGCGAAGATTGCAGCACCGCTATTCGGAGCAAAATGTGCATCAAGCGTACCGCCAACAAGCGTAACTTCTACACCGTTAGAACCGGTGAGGAGCGAAGCAAGTGTATGATAACGGACGTTACCACTACCAGCACCGGTGAGGGTGAGGAGGCTAACGGTTGTGTTATCATTTGCAATGTTGTTGAGCACGAGATTACCACCACCCTGAAGGTTGATGGTTGCGTTACCGCCACCAGCACCTGTGTTGACGATGAAGTTATCAACACCAGCACCGTCGCCGAAAGTCTGCGAGACGTTCCAGGTGTTTGACTGATTGAGGTTAATACCAAAAGCAGTTCCGACTCCGTCACCGATCAAAGTAGCATCGGTCGTAAGTGTGAACCAGCTTGGTGTAGCACCTGCACCGTTAGAGCGCATGACCTGATTCGAGTTACCATCAACAGCACCGAGGTTGATCGGGCTTGATGCACTGTAGGTCGAACGACCGGTGATCGTGATACCGCCAACGGCATTACCAATGTTGGTTATGCCATTAGCGCCACCGCCGTTATTGAGATTGAGCGGACGACCATTGATGATCGTTGATCCGCCTGCACCGGCAGCAGTACCGATAGCAGTGTTAAGATTATTTGCAGTATTGATGTTCGTCGGAGCAGTAACATCTACGCCGCCAACTGCACCACCGGTGAGTTGCAAGACATTGTTCGCACCACCATTACGTGTGAAGAACAAGTTACGAGCGTCCATGTTAATGAAACGATCATTAACAGTGAACGGCACTTGCACAGCAGTAATACCACCAAGACGGAAGCGCGTACCGCTTGCTTCAGCCTGGAAGCTAACACCTTGCTCAGCGATGTTTGCGAGCGAAGTAATTTTGACTTGGTTTGCACCATTCAATGTCAACCATTGTGTCGGAGCAGCGTCAGTCTGGATATTCTGCATCGTGATGTTACGAGCAGCATTAACGAACATATTGATGTTCGGTCCAAGACCTGTATTACCGAGATTAACGTCGCCGGTAGCAGTACCGGTGTTAATATTGGTTGAAGAAGGTCCAAGTATATTTACATTGACGCCTGACCCAGAGGTAAGCGCAACGATACCGGCTGAAGTAGAACCAACAGTTACTGAACCCGAAGAACCACCAGTGTTGATCTGGGTATTCGAATTAACAGCATTGTTGATGTTGGTTGGTCCGTTGACGTTGGTCGCAGTTGCGGTTGAGCTACCGATGGTTGTTGTACCGGTTGTCAATGTGTTCAAGTTGATCACATCACCAGTTCCGTTGAACTGGGCAAGCTGCGTTCCTGTGTTGCCATCATTGATGAACAATGACTGTCCACCGAGAGAAACAGTGCGATTAGAAGTAAATGGATTGATTGCTTCGCCGCCGCCGAGGTTGCTACCGAGCTTTACGATCGGTGTACCTGGTGTGGTGGTGAGATCAAGGAATAAACCTTGATTTGCATTGATCAAACTGTTAAGTGTGCGATAACGTACATTACCAGATGCAGGAGTACCGACACCGGTAGTCGTGAGCAAGCTGATGGTTGTGTTATCCTGAGCAATGTTATTCAATGCCAAGTTACCACCGGCTGTACCAACATTGATCGTGGTCGATGATGCTGTTCCAGCATTCTGACCAATCGTTGTCAAGTTGTTTGCGGTAGTATTGATGTTTGTAACACCGGTGATACGGTTTTCCGTAGCACTGTTGATGTTATTCAACAATGTAGCACCAATGTTGTTCGTCGGAGCATTCACATTGTTGGTCGTTCCACCGGTTAAGGTATTCGTCGGTGCAGTCAACAAGTTGGTCGTTGCTGCTGTCAATGTGTTGTTCGGCGAATTTGCATTAATTGCAGTACCAGATGTAATCTGAACAGTAGAAGCAGCTGCGTTACCGATTGTTACTGAACCCGATGAACCACCAGTGTTGATCTGGGTATTCGAATTAACACCATTGTTGATGTTGGTCGGTCCGTTGACGTTGGTTGTTGCAGTTGTGTTACCGATGGTGGTTGTACCAGCAGTAGTTGTATTGATGTTTACTGCGTTTGTGCCTCCATTAAAGTTCACAAAAGTAGCACCCGGTGCTGCGTTACCGAAGTTGATTGATTGACCACCCAATGAAACTGTACGATCCGAAAGGAAAGGATTTGCGGCTTCGCCACCACCGATATTGCTACCGAGCTTTACGATCGGTGTACCTGGTGTGGTTAGGAGATCAAGGAACAAACCTTGATTTGCGTTGATCAAGCTATTGAGCGAGCGATAACGGACATTACCAGAACCGACAGCGCCGGTCTGCATAAGAATGCTCGTCGTTGTGTTATCGTTAAGAATGTTATTCAAGAGCAAGTTACCACCTGCAGTACCAACACTAATGGTTGTTGAAGAACCAGTTGCTGCATTCTGACCGATTGAGGTCAAGTTATTAGCAGTAGTATTGATGTTTGTCGGTCCGGTGACACGATTCTCTGTTGTTGAAGAGATGTTGTTCAATGTGTTACCAGTAATCACGTTGGTTGGCGCAGTAACATTGTTCTGTGTTGTACCATTGATCGTGTTAGTAGGACCGGTTACCAAGTTTGTACCGGTTGCAGTCATGGTATTGTTCGTACCATTGATATTGTTCGTGCTACCAGGAGCAAGACCGATTGTAGTATTACCACCACCGGTGCCGATATTCACTGCCTGCGCAGAGCTCAATGTACCGACTAAAGTCGTACGAGATTGGATAGCCGTATTATTAGCAATAGCGTCAAAACCAATGTTTGTGTTAGCTCCTGCACTGAGGTTATTAAGATTGATCGCGTTGGTCGAACCATTAAGGCTTGCGAATGTGACAGGAGTGTTATTGTTGAAGTTCAACAAGTTAGCACCAAGGCTGACAGTACGGTTTGTAATGAAAGCGTTTGCTGGGTCGCCGGCTGCACTTCCGAGCTTTACGGTTGGCAAAGCAGGGTTTGTGAGATCAAGCACGAGGCCTTCATTCGCTGCGATAAGCGATGCAAGTGTGCGAGTGCGAGTATTACCGTTATTGACACCTGTGAGCATCAAAATGTTCGATGCTGTATTATCCTGAAGAATATTGTTCAAGACGAGATTATTCGTCGTTGCTCCAACATTCAATGTCAAAGGATTCGGGTTAGCAGTTGCGATCGTTACTGATCCGCCTGTTGCTGTATTACCGATGGAAGTTGTTCCGGCACCTGCGGCATTGATAGTTGTATTTCCAAGAACGGTATTGGTAGCACCAGTGATACTATTGGTACTTGTAGCAGTACCGATGTTATTGGTTGTTGCACCAACGAAACCGATGTTATTGGTTACTGTACCACCAGCATTGCGTTGACCGAAATCATTGACGACGTTTCCGGTGCTGATTGAGCTACCATAGTTATTATTCTGATTGACTGCGCGAACGCCACCAAACACGTTTGTAGGAGCTTCATTACCGAACGAATTCGAGTTAGCACTATTACCGACATTATTGGTCGTAGCGTTGTTGCCGATATTATTCGCCGCTGCTCCATTGCCAATGCCGTTGTTTGTTGCACCACCACCATTACCAAAGGTATTGGTTGTGCCTGCAGCAGTAGCAACTGTCGAGTTACCACCTGAAGTGAATGTGCCGGTTACAGCATCATTACCATTGATCAACTCATTGCCTGTAATCGTGACTGCATTAGGAGCAGCACTGTTGCCGATAACAACACGGGTAGCGTTGTTAGTAACGATATTGACAGCGATATCATTGATCGTACCAAGTTTGTTGTTCAAATCAAGGATCGTGTTGCCGGTACGTAACCAAGCAACTGCACCAACTACGGTCGCAACATCATACTTATAAAGATCACCGGCATTCTTACCAATGATCAATCCATCTGTAGGCAAGTTTAAAGGCGGAGCCAACAATGGCGAACCACCAAGAGAAGTAGCTGTGATGTTCGAGACACCATTGATACCGGCAATGTTTACATTACCAGCTGATGTAACACGAATACGCTCACCAACACCGGAGCCAGGAGCACCGACATTCGTAGCGATCACAAAATCTGTTGCATTGTTTGTACCAATGTAGTTCTGTCCTACTCCGGTACCACCACCAACGGTGAGCGAGTTACCAAAGAGTGACCAACCGCCACCAACAGGTGCCCAGCCGCTACCATTATAGATATCTAATGTATGAGTCGTGAGGTTGTACACAACGAGACCTTCGTTTGGTGTACCACCGCAGATAGCGAGTTCCTGCGCTGTATTCATTCTCGGAGGCAAGAATCCCTTCGTGATCGAAGAGAGATCGAGAAGTGCGCAATTGCTCGGGAACGTTTGAACGCCAGGAATGACAGCACCGGTATTATCGATACCGAGTGTACCAGTCTTGGTCGTCATATACACGAAGTTATTCGCGCCGTCATCAAGCTGCAAACGTCCTGCACCAAATGTGCGAGATGCGCCCTGAGCAAACAATGACGTGTTGGCGAGCACTACAAAGAGTACTGCTAAAACGATGTATGTAATACGTCTCATAGATATTGCCTCTATTATTAAGAAGTTAGTGTAAATGCTACTGCTTTTTCAAAAAAAAATTCTACTCATACCGAATGGTAGTCAGAATAACTATTTCTGACCTCATATACACACGGTTCCCCCCCAATGGGGGTATTAAGTTGTGTAAATATACTACATACAATTACGACTTCCAAGAAAAAAACTAAAAATTAACAGTGACGCAAAGTAGAATATGGCAGTAGATAGTTGATAATCAATAACTTAACGAGAATTATTTTTTTTTCATGATTCTCATATTACTCAATAAAAAAGCGACTTCCAGGAAGAAGTCGCTTTGTTCGGTAGTCAATACTATCCTTACACTTACAGTCATATTTATGATAAAGTCATAAACTATTTCCCTTCGTCTCGAGATACTTTTTCGGCAAAAACCTTTTTCTTGCGTGGCGCACGAATTGGTTTGCGTTTTGCCGGAAGTGATGGTTTCTCTTCCGCTACATCGGGGTATGTGTAGATATCATATTTATAATTACGAAGCACCCAGGTGTTTTCGTCATGGCTGACGACATAATTTGGCAGAATAGGTATCTTTCCACCACCACCAGGAGCATCTATAACGTAGTGTGGAATTGCCAATCCGCTTGTCCAGCCACGAAGCTTATCCATAATTTCTAAGCCGACTCGGACCGGAGTACGGAAGTGGTTCGCGCCTTTTGTAATATCTGCTTGGTATATATAGTAAGGGCGAACTCGCATCGCAAGTAATTTCTGCATTAATTCCTTAACGACCATAGCGTCATCATTGACGCCCTTCATCAATACCATCTGGTTTCCGACCGGGCAACCGGCATCAGCAAGCATCTCACAAGCCTGTTTTGCCTCGGGGGTACATTCCCATGGATGGTTGAAATGGGTATTTACATAAATAGGATGGTATTTTTTGAGCATATCGCACAATTTCGGTGTAACGCGCTGTGGCAAAACACACGGAATTTTGGTGCCAAGACGAATAATCTCGACGTGCGGTATCTCACGCAACCCTTTTAAGACCTTCTCAAGCATAAAATCAGTAAGCGTAAGCGGATCGCCACCGGAAAGGATAACGTCGCGAACTTCGGGATGCGCAGCAATATAGTCCAAACCCTCTTGGATATATTTCATCGAAATCTTCGACGAATCGCCAACCTTGCGTTTACGTGTGCAGAAGCGGCAGTACATCGAGCACTGGCTTGTTACAAGAAAAAGTACACGGTCGGGATAACGATGTGTTATTGATGGCACCGGACTCATTGCATCCTCATTCAATGGATCATCAGGAGCATCTATATCCGATAGCTCAAGTTCATCGGGCACTGCTTGGAGCCAAATGGGATCGCCTTTGTAGCGAATGAGCGAAAGATAGTAGGGATTTATACGTGTTTGGAAAAAAGTGTTCAGTTCGTCAGCAACTTCGGCTTTTACGCCAAAACGCTCGACCAACTGTTCTTTTGTTTCAATGCTGTCACGCAACAGCTGCTGCCAATATTCCATATATGCTTTCTGTTTTGCCATTGCCCCCGACATCTCGGAAGACACGGCTGGTGATATACAAAGATAAAAATGATCGGAGAGTTATCCACAATCAATTCTTACACTTCATATCTATGATAGAGTATCTACTCGTTTGCCAAAGACGACTAAGTCGTCACCGGGTTTGTAATAATCGGTGATCTGTGAGACAACGGCGTATCCTTGTTTCTTATAAAAAGCTCGGGTACGTTCGTACGATGGCTGACTGCTCGTTTCAGCAATCAACAAATATCCACCGCGTTCCTTTACAAATCGTTCGGCGAACCGATCAAGCGTTTGCGAAATTCCTTTTCCGTAAAAGTCCGGATGCGAAGCGATCCAGTACATATCAAACGTACCGGTCGTTGCAGGGGTCGGTCCTACGATCAAGAAGCCGGCGACTGCTCCGTCTTCGTCTTCGACGAATGCGTAGTAGTCACGTTGCTCGGGTTGGTTCAAGTAGATGTCAATGAGCTCTGCAGCGATCGCGATCTCTTCTTCAGAGAAGTTACCGGTTGCTCGAACGATCTGAATAATCTCACTACGATCACGTTGTTCAACTACTCTCGTCATTCGGTCGCTGCTGTTTTTTGTTTGATGCTAATAGCATCGCAACGGTTTAAAAAACAATTACACAAAGAATAATTCGTGAATTGTTGTTCATCTATCCACAAATTTACGAAATTAAAATCAATTTTCCAAATTTAAAATGAAAAAACTTTAAAACTGTGCCATTTGGTGTTGATAAGTGTAACGCGAATGAGGAATTTATTTTTGTAAAAGCAAATTTTTAGAGAGAACAAGTTTATCAATTGACAAGCGACAAATATAATAACCACTTTGCAATGAATGCACATCGCACTCTACGGTATTCCATCCTTGCATGACAATTGGAATACTCTTTGTAATCAATAATCTTCCAAGGAGATCAAACAATTCGAGTTTTGCCTGGGAGTATGCAGCATTTGAGGAATATTTTATTGTAAGAACTTCGTTTGCATAATTAATCAGTAATGGTGCTCTGTATACTATTGCTTGACTTGCGACCGATGAAGGAAAATCACGAAGCGAGCGCCGCCATATTCCTGAATCTAATAATGCGAAGAGATACTTATCATTCATGGAGATGGAGCGAACGTGATGCCCCATCAATCCGCTCGAAATATTTTGCCATGATACCCCACTATCAACAGAAAGATAAAAATTTTCTCCCCCAGCGAATAACGTTCTCCCGGAAATTGCAATCGAAGTAATCGTCTTATCATCGTGGATTCGACGCCAATGCACTGCGCTATCATCCGAGATCCAAATTCCATTACTCACGGCTAAGAGTTTGCCATTCATATTGATACAATCAGTAATCGGTTGGGCTTTCATCTCGTTGTTAAAGTAATCCCATGAAGCGCCGAGGTTTGATGAGCGATACACTCCGCCTCCATTGTAGGTTGCCGCATAAAGATATTTCCCATCCGATACAACTTTGCGGACTTCGCCGATCATACCGTTTGTAATATTAATAAATGAAGCACCGGAATTATCAGACTGGTATAACATACTGTCTTTGGTAAAACAATAGAGATATGAATCTTCACTTTGTAGTGCAGCAGTTCTTTCGGCAAGCCCATAACTCTGAATGCCTGACCATCTACTTGTGGAATTATCATAGGCAACCAATTGCCATTTTGGCATCGAATCCCATGCATATTGTGCGAAAATATTTGCAACAACAAATCTATTAACAGAAGCTATAGTGTTACATTCTTGAATGGTGATCAGGAATTGGGTATTTTTCGCAAATAATGAAAACCAACTTATGCCATTATCTATAGAAAAAATAACTCCCCCCAAATTATTACCACTTGCATATATACCATCTGTGCCTAGAGCAAATCCAGTTGCAGGACGATCATCCGGGAACGCAGTAGGCTCCCATTGCGCATATACTTCTCCTCGCAACAGCAAAATTGTCGCGACAACAAATGTTATAAGTTTATATTTTCTCAAATCAATATCTGTCTCCAAACAATAGACCACTAAACCTTGAAAAGGTTACAAATTATTTCGCAATCAGGACATTTTTGGCGAGGAAAAAACCGTCACCTGACCACCGACAAACATACGAACCATTTTTCATACCATGAGCATTGCAATCAAACGAATTCCATCCTCGCGAATCATTTACAATACTCTTCGAGAGAATTATCCGCCCCAGCATATCATATATTTCGAGTTTGGGATCTGATGAATGCTGAGTGCAATAGTATTTTATAGTTAGTTGATTTGTAATGGGATTGAAAGAAATTGTGAAGTTGGGGTTTTCTCCCAACTCATTTTTTGAGACAGAGGTATAAAAGTCCGAAATTGGACGACGCCACAAATCGCCTGCAAAGAGATAATGATGATGTATCGCGAGATATTCGATAGATGTAGAATCAAGAATACCATCACTAATTGATCGCCAAGTAATGCCTTGATCGGTCGAGAGTAAGACCCCTCGATTTCCTCCAACAAAAATGTTATTGCCATCAACCACAGATGTATGCGCAATGAAACCAATATTAACAGAATTCCAATTTGAGCCACTGTTCGTTGAACGAAAGATCGTGTCGTTGATAAACGCGAGAAGAGTTGACTCATATATCGCTTTTAATTTCAAGTTTTCACTCCCACTATAACTAAACCGATTTGATACTTGACTCCAATAAAGTCCATCATCAGTAGACTGGAATATTGGTCCATCATGCCGCGCACAATATAATATCCCATTAGCAATAGTGAGAGTAGGACAATCCGGATGAAGATTGGAGATAAGAAATGGAACAACTCCACTGTCTGAGTAATCCCAGTTCACGTTACTATCAGGGGAGCGAATAATAGTATGTCCGGAAAACAAAGAGAAAAAACTTTTATTGCTTGCGCAGAGATCGGTTACCCACCCGACGCAACGTTCCCAACTATTACCATCATTTGTCGAACGATACGTCTTATTGCTGACGTCGTCATATATGACGGCAAATACTATTTTTCCATAAGAATATAACCACGACATTTGAAAACCACTTCGCTGACAAGGGGCATTGTTACAACAATCTTCCCAGTGTTCTCCATTATCGTAAGACCGTTGAATACTGTGCTCTGTGCAAGTAAAGAGATACTCCTCGGTCGCAGTAATACCTTTATTATAGCTTGGGGCAGGGACAACAACCCATTGTGCATCCGATTCAGATACAAATACAGTGCATAGCAAAAGAATTATGAGAATTATTTTCACGTTTGAAGAAAATTATTTCTCTATAGACACCTGGAAAAATCAATTTGTGACAGTCAGGAGAGAATCTTCTATTTGTTTCTTCTTTTCTGAGCTTGCAAAGCAATCAAATTAATTGCCTGCGAATGGGTTAAGCCACTGGTGAAGCAGGCGCGCATAAAGCCTGCGTCTTGGGAGATGTCAGGGTTGGGGTTGGCTTCGAGCACGAACAATGCACCATCATCACGAAGGCGCATATCAATGCGACCGTAATCGCGTAAGCCAACAGTGTTGGCGGCTTTCAGTGCAATCGCTCTGGCACGTATCGCAATTTCTTCATCAAGCACTGCCGGGCACTTCGGGATCGTTGTTTTATAGAGCGGAGATTCTTCCACCCACTTTGCTTCGTAGCTTACGATACGCGGATTGCCGGGAGGCAATGCATCAAAAGTGATTTCGGAAATCGGCAAAGTCTTAAAACTTCCGTCATCAGTTGCAATTACCGCAACATTCAACTCTCTGCCGTCAATAAATTCTTCGACCAGTGCGGGTTGCTTAAATTCAATATGTACAAACTCAACGCGTTCGCACAAGGCAGCGAAATTATTGACGATCGAATTATTATCAATGCCGATGCTCGCATCTTCGCGAAGTGGTTTTACGATCAGCGGATAATTCAGCGTTATATCAACTCGCGGCATTTCGCCAACTTCATAAGCTTCAAATGCCGGGGTCGGGATATGATTTGCGGCGAAGATTGCTTTCGAGATGGCTTTATTAAGCGCAATACCTAAGCCCATCGTACCTGCACCGGTAAAGGGAATGCCGAAAAGATCGAACACACCGGCGATACACATTTCAAGATCGGCACGACCAAGCACCGACTCGCAAAGATTAAAGATCGCTTCGGGGCGTTCGGTCTCAAGAAAACTCACCAGACGCTCGACATCATCATCAACCGAAAATATTGTAACCGTATGAGTGCCTTCGCGAAGCGCGGCGGCAATATGTTCAATCTCTTCAAGGACCCCAAACTCCGAAGCATCGCGGAAAGTCTGCGAAAGCTCCGTCCCCGATTTCGACAACCAATGGTCATCAGGCTCGGTGTGCTTAGGCTCGTTATAGATGAGTGCAATTCGCATAGTAGGCGCTTGTAACAAATCTTTTAGGTGAGTTATCACCAAAGGGGCTGTCTGAACCTTGATTTTGTGAGATTAAAATATTTGACAAGGAAAAAAATTATTTCAACGCCAATCCATATCTCTCACACCCTGCTCTCAGTACTGCGAGCATTGTCTGGTCGTAATTCATACCTGCCGTTCTTGCCGCTTTGGGGAAGCAGGAGTTGTCTTCAGGGTTTGGCAAAATTCCCGGTAGCGGATTTACTTCGATGATATTTGCTTTGCCATTGCGATCGAGCCGAACATCAATACGCGACCAATCGCGGCACCCAAGCGCATGATAACACGCAAGTACTGTCTCTGAAATGTCTTTGGTTACCTCGGCAGGAACATCTGCCGGACAAGAAAAAATATCTAACGGGTGCTCGGTCGTATCATAAACCCACTTCGCTTCGTATGAATAAATACCATTTGCTTCCGGTGGTAGCTCGCCAAGTTTTATCTCGACAATGGGAAGCACACGCGCCGCCGAGCCATTGCCCAGCACCGCTACCGTAAATTCTTTGCCGGATAAAAATTCTTCGACAATAGCCACTTGTCCATATTCTTTTATAATGCGAGCAATTTCTGCGCGAAGCTCTTGATCATTTTTGGCAAAAGAAGAATTCTTCACACCTTTCGATGATCCTTCAGATGTCGGCTTCACAACCACCGGGTACTCAAGACCGGGCAGTAGTTTTTCTAAAGTCGTGGTCGCATCGGATGTGGTGATAAATCTTCCGACCGGAACACCGTGATAAGATAGAATTTCTTTAGTGCGGGCTTTGTCGAGTGCGGTCGCAAGTGTGAACGGACCGGAGCCGGTATAGGGAATACCCAGCATTTCCAACACCGCCGGGAATTGTGCCTCACGGTCAGCACCGCGCAGACCTTCGGCAAGATTAAAGACAATATCGTAAGCTCTGACCAACAATCGAGGCAATGCTTTTTCGGGCAGGGCTTCGACAATCTCACACTCAACATCAGGGTGCGACTCAAGCGCCGCGCGGACTGCATCAATCGTTTCGAACGTATCCCATTCGGCGTAGGTATCGTCGTCTTGCCCATCAGGTTTTCTATTCCAAATGTCAAGACCTTCAGGTTTGATGTTTGCTAGTAGTGCGACGCGCATAAGAGTTTGACGATTGAATAAATGGTGCGAACCTGCGAAATAACACATTTTTGAAAAGAATATCAACTATTTTGAAAAAAATGTTGCTAAGGGAGATACAAAAGTACATTCTCTGCGTGTTATAATATGAATGGACTGAAGAATTGAAGACGGTATCATCAAGAAAAAGCGAAATACTATAGTATTATGAGCAAACAACTACGAGCGTTATTATTCATTTTTTGTATTGGCTATAGCCTCCCGCTCTTTGCGCAAGGTGTGAAGTTTTCAAAAGAAGAAAAGACAATCATCGAACTGCAAGACAAACGCACCGACATTGATGAGATCGCAAAATATCTCTCATCACCAAATGAAAAAGTTGCCTGGCGCGCAGCTGTTGCCCTCGGCAATATCGGAGATAGCACGGCACGACCGATCTTAATAAAACGTCTTGCCGCAGAAAAGCGCGAGCTTATCTCCGATGCCATCACGTTTGCTCTTGGCATACTGGGTGCAAATACGAAAAGCTTCAAAGCTGTCGCCACCGCAACCGAGTTATTTCCCAATCAGGAACACTTTATTGCACTCGCACGAACAACACCTGCAAACGAGATCACCACCTGCACAGAGTATCTCACGCGCTACAGCACGACACATCCCAAACCTGTTGCCTATGCACTGACCGAACTGGGACTTCGCAAATTATTAAATGACGATCTCATTGCTCTGGTAAAACAACTCGATGCACATCCTGACGCCTCAGTTCGATGGCATGCGATATATGGGCTTTCGCGCACAACCGACTCCGCCCTACTTTCTCGACATCTTGATGTTCTCAAAGAATTCCTGAGCGATCAAGGCTCCGCTGAATCGCGGATGTTCGCCGCAACTGCACTCGGACAAATTCATAACCTCGAAGCGGGGCGTATGCTGATTGCTGCTATCAAAAGCGAGCTTGAGTGGCGTGTCAGGGTCAATATTTTTAATGCCATCACCAAACTTCCCTATTTTTCTTCAACCATTTTTGAATCAGTCAAGAAAGCGGTGCTCGAATCAACGATCGAAGATGTCCGCACGATTCATCCGGCATTAGCCGCACTCACGATGCTTGATAATATGCTCGCCAATGGCAAAGTATCAACGGCTGATTCGGTTACCGTACGCGATTGGCTCGCCGGATTTAATCCACAAGGCAACCAATATGATGGTTATCCTATCGCTGTTCGTGCTTCAACGATGATACCGGTTGCTCGTTTTGGCAAAGATGCGCTTTCACCAAATGACATTGCAGAATATTTTTCCAATCGGGATCGCGCTGTTGATATCTATACCTGCCGGGCACTCGGAAATTTTCGCGATACGACAGCAATGATTACATTATTGAGACGATATTTTCAATCAGTTTCGACCCAAACGCTTTATGCACTCGAAGGTTTGCATGGGCAATGGAAACTCATTCAAAATGATAGTGTCTATCGCAATACATTAGAAAAATTTCATTTCGCTTCGGCATACAGACATATACTTATTCGTACCCCTGATCAAACAGACCTTGTTCAAGTCGTCGGACTTACACTCGAACTTCTGCAAGAGCCTGGAGTTGCGGTTGATTCATTCAAAACCGAAGCCGAAGAATATTTGCTTCGTTATCTTGAAAAGTATAACACCGCCGCTTATAGCGATCAAATGATTTCGGTACTCTCTGCGATTCAAACCCTAAAACCTTCGCAACCAGAGTTTCGCCAGAAGATCAAAGCGATTTATCACAAAGCCGCAACCGACTACGGCAATGCCCCACTTGCTAACGAAGCATACAAAACACTCGATAGCCTCGGCGGCAATGACCAAAAGAAACTTGCTGTTATTTACAAACATGAACCGATTGATTGGAAAATGCTCGAAACGGCACCTGATACTTTGCTCGTGCCCACAAAGTACGGGTTCTATTACCTGAAATTGATGCCCTATGATGCACCACTATCTGTACTGAATATTCTCAAGCTTGCAAAAGTAAATTTCTTTGCAAATTGTTATGTCCATCGTGTCGTACCGAATTTTGTGATACAAACCGGCGACAACACCGGCTCGGGATATGGCGGACCCGGATATAGCATCCGCACCGAGATTAGCCCCGCGCAATATGACACCGAAGGGATTGTCGGCATGGCATCTTCGGGTAAGGACACCGAAGGTTCGCAATGGTTTATTACGCATTGCCCAACACCACACCTCAATACTCGATATACGATTTGGGCAAAAGCACTCAAGAGTAATGAACAAATCGACAGAACACAACTCGACGACCAGATCGAAAATGTTATTCTCTATAAATAATAGTATCTATGCCAACCCCATCGATCGAGAAGATTAACGCAAGAGCACGATCACTCAATAAAAAAATTCTCCTTGGTGATGCTACCGACGAACGCATCATTCGAGCAGCCGAAATAGTCATCGCACAAAAAATGGCGCGTGTTGAGTTTCTGGGTGACCCCGAGTTAATCAAAGAACAACTTTCGCGTATTGCACCATCGCTAATAAATATTCCCATCTGGTCGGCTCTGACGTTCCCTGAGACTGATGTACTCGTGTCGCAGTATTATGAGAGCCGTAAATCAAAAATATCTGATCTTGACTCCGCACGAAGCGAAGTACATAACGACCCTCTGCTGTTCGGTGCATTGCTTGTTAATAGTGGTCTCTTTGACGGGCTTGTGGCAGGTTCGCTTTCAACGACAGCATCGGTTATTCGTGCCGCGCTTCATGGCATCGGGCTTGCACAAAGTGTGCGCTCACTTTCGAGTATGTTCTTGCTCGATTTCCCGGCTCTTAATGAATTTCGCAAAGAGCCGATGACATTTGCATTTGCCGATTGCGCCGTCATACCCGAACCCGACGCGCATCAACTTGCTGATATTGCAATCTCGACCGCACAGACATACAAACAACTCACCGACAACACACCGTGCGTGGCGATGCTCTCGTTCTCGACCAAAGGCAGTGCCTCGACTGACTCGACCAAACGTGTCACGCTCGCAACTGAGATCGTTCGTGAGCGCGAGTATGACTTAATCATCGACGGCGAATTACAATTCGATGCGGCATTCGTCCCATCAGTAGCCGCACGAAAAGCAAGCGATAGTCCGGTTGAAGGCAATGCGAATGTTTTCATCTTTCCGAATCTGGATAGCGGCAACATCGGTTATAAAATTGCCGAGCGTCTCGGAATGGGTCAAGCCATCGGTCCGATCCTCCAAGGCTTAGCAAAACCAATGAACGACCTCAGCCGCGGAGCCAATGTCGATGATATAGTAACAATGATTGCTGTAACGGCGGTGCAGGGATAGAGAGT
>JANYDV010000075.1 GCA_025363505.1 Bacteroidota bacterium | reverse complement strand
CTACCACTTGTATTGGTAAGTGTCCCGTTAAATGTTGCTTTGAGTGTTGTTGTTGACATCTCAGAAATGGTGATTTTTCCTACTGACGCTCCCGTATTGGGGGATGCGAAACTGACGCTGTTTCCTGAGGCATCTTTATACTCATAGGTCATGAACACTACTTGGGGGGTACTTCCAGAAAATGAGGTAGCAATATCGTAAGTGCCAACTCCGGAAATATTAGTAAGTGTAAATCCGCAACCTTTTCCCGTGACATCAGCCCCCGCCACTGTGACCGTTCTCAGCCCTGAAGTAGCTGTTGTATGGGCTGTTGCGGTCGTCAGTACGTAAGCCGTACCATCAACAGTAATTTTCATCGTACCGTTAGAGGTTGTATCAGCACCATTGTTGTTATTTGTCGAAGTGGGGTTGCTACTTTTGCTGCATGAGCTGATAGCGACGGCACCGATGCAAATCAGAAGAAATACATAGAATTTATTCATTGAATTATTTTGATAGTGAAAAATCATGATTGACGCGTTAACTGTCGGTATATAAATCGACTACAAATTTACCGTAGAATGTGCAAAAGAAAAAGGGACAAAACTGAGAAATCTTTACCCACCGGCATTTGCCAATCTCTTCGCTCGGTCTGCTATTCTGAGTTGTTCTATCAATCCATCAATGTCGCCATCAAGCAGAGCAGGGAGGTTGTGGAGAGTTAGTCCGATACGATGATCGGTCACTCTGTCTTGTGGGAAGTTATAGGTTCTGATCTTTTCGGAACGGTCGCCCGAGCCGACCATAGATTTGCGATCAGCGCCAAGTTTTGCTTCTTGTTCGGCTTTCTTTAATTCATAAATTCTGGAGCGCAGGACTTTTAGTGCTTTATTACGATTCTTGAGCTGTGAGCGTTCTTCTTGGCAACTGGCGACGATGCCCGTTGGAATATGGGTCATTCGAACCGCAGTTTCGACTTTATTTACGTTCTGACCGCCTTTTCCTCCTGAGCGAAAAATATCAATGCGAACGTCATTCATATTAATCTCGACTTCGACATCTTCAACTTCCGGCATGACGGCTACTGTTGCCGCACTTGTATGAATTCGTCCCTGTGTTTCGGTGTCGGGGACACGTTGTACACGATGGACCCCGGATTCCCATTTCATTTTGCCATAGACATCTTCGCCCTCAAGCGAAAAGGAAATTTCGCGGAAGCCTTTGAGACCTGTCTCGTTATAGTCAATCGTCTCCATTTTCCAGCCCATTCGTTCGGCATAGCGCATATACATACGGTAGAGATCGCCGGCAAACAGTGCGGCTTCATCACCACCGGTACCGGCGCGAATTTCGATGATAACATTGCGGCTGTCATCAGGATCTTGAGGAACGAGTAAATATTTTACTTCTTCGTCGTAGATCGCAAGTTCTGCTTCGACCGAATGCATTTCGTCTTCAGCTAATGCTCGCATTTCGGGGTCGTGAGTTTCTTTGAGGACTTCGCGTGCCCCACGAAGATCATCCGAAAGTTTTTTATATTTCTGATATGCGGCTTCGATCGGCACCAACTGGCGTCGTTCTCGTCCGAGAGCCGTCATCCTCTTTTGATCGGGCGCGGTTGCTGGGTCGGCAAGCTGCGCTTCGAGCTGGTCGAACTTCTCATGGATGCTTTGTAATTTTTCGAGTAGCATTAGGCGCCTGTAAACGCAAGAAGCCCAGTTTAATTTCCGATCAAATTGGTTGGTGCACACCTGCTAGCGTTCGTTTCAAAGTTTAATACTGTAAATAATTGGTTTTTGATGAATGCTTAGTTTTTTTCGTATATTGGTGTTAATTAGTTGCAATATGTCAGAATGAATTTAGACTACACATACATTTCCGTCCTCAGAACGACCCCTGAAAGCCGTAATCGTTGCTATGCCAAAATGACAAGCGGTCAGCGGTCAGCGGTCAGCGGTCAGCGGTCAGCGGTCAGCGGTCAGCGGTCAGCTAAATCAAACTTTTTTTGTTTTTTTAAAAGGTTCCCTTCCTCGGAAGGTAGCCTTGCTTTGCCTATCAGCCACGGTCGGATTCCTATTCAAGTTGCCCCAACGGAGAGAAGGGCAAAATTATTAACCACTCTCCAATTTCATTATACTAAACTAAGAAACAACGATGAAACAAACTAAATATATACCTATACTCGCTCTACTGTTGAGCTTGTTCTTTGGTTCAAGCCAAATTGCATTTTCCCAAGGTATTCCAGCCTGCCACTATGACGATGGCTCACAACGGCTATTGACTGCACTTGACAAGTCCGGGTACTGTTGGAGTTGGAATAGCACCTACGGACCAACGCCACCATCAATACCAAATCCACCACCGTGTCCGGGCATATTTATGTGTATTACTTCATTGCCCGAACAGACAAATTCGTGTGGGACTTGCAGTGGCGACAGTCTCAGAGGTGGAAAATTCTTCCATATTCGTAATTTAACAGGAAAAATAATTCCTTTGGACACTAACGATGCGATTCACATTGACTACGTAGAAATCACTGGCACAGCGATTGGCAGTGTCAATGGTGCATTCCCTCTGGCAGAAATTTGTTATGCAAAGAGGAATTTTGGGCAGTCACCTTCAACAAACAATTGGTGGTTGTCATACAGAACTTCCAATGCTACACCACCTTCATATAACGCCGTTACCCCAAGCCAATGTTTTACACCCTGGACTTATGTTGATGCAAACGGAAATACCGTCTATACTGTAAAACTGCTTTGTACACAGAAGGGACCACCACTCTCAAATGATCCTGACTATTTAATAAAGCAAACCAATCATCTTACATCTGTTATT
>JANYDV010000066.1 GCA_025363505.1 Bacteroidota bacterium | reverse complement strand
CCACAGCATCTTCGCCGAAGGTCTCGAAAAAATCGCCCATTCTAAAGAAGAGGATTGTATCGGGGTATTTTGACTTGACCGAAGCATATTGCTTCATCAACGGGGTTTGTTTATCAGCAGAAGATTTCTCAGCAGGCATTTCTCGAAGATCACGATAATATGTGAAGCACAAAATTACAACAAAGCGCCGCATATCATCAAGATATGCGGCGCTTCATAAAAAAACAATTATTTCTATTTTTATCCCACGCTCATAATGAGCACAGCAGTTTGGGGTGCTTTCATGGTCTTTGCGGCTGCGGGCTGTTTCTTTTTCTTCTTGCCTTTTGCATTTTTGGGGTCTTCGGCAACTGCTGCACGCTCAAAGATTCCGGTAGGGACGGCATTTGAAGTGCTGATAGACATCGAACTGGTGGTAATGCCTTTCGAAAGAAAATATGCCGAAAGCGCACTCTTTCTTGAATTTGCAAGATCGGTTTGTACCGAAGCTTTTTTTCCCGAAGGCATTTCGTCAGGATAGACGGTGACAGACAGCGAAATTTTATTATTTCGTTTCATTTGAGCAGAGATACCATCGAGATCAACCATTACATCTTTTGAAATTGACGCACTTCTCGGCTCGAAAACCGGCGCTTTGAATGGGAAAGGCATCCCAACTTCAAGTTTGCGCATCGTTATACTAACAGGAATTTCCTGATATTTTTCAAGTGAAGGAATATTAAGCTCCTGCTCCATATAATAGTAATTTGGGTTGGAACAGATAAAACGATAGGTAGCGTTTGGCTGCAAGACAGCCTGGAATTTCCCTTCGATCGTCGATTTTGTGTTATTGACTTTCTCAGAGCCTTTGTAGATCTGTATCACAACGTCTTTTACAATGCCACCGTCCGGTGAGTGGATTTCACCTTTAATAAGAGCAACAGCTTTATTGATTTGGGCAGAAGCCCCCCCTGCAATGATTAAGACGGCAAATAGAGCGATGACCAACCTGATAACTGTGCGACGATGATACATAGGATACGTAAAATATAGTGAATGTCTGGTGTATAAACAGTTTGGAAACGAACAAGTTACAGTCAGAAGGTGAATTTTAACTCATTTTATTCATAAAAAAAGGGCTTTGAGTGACCTCAAAGCCCCATATATAAACATTTACCTATTAATTCGTATTCTTATTAATAGTGGTTGCAGGCACGGCAATCGTATTTTTGTGCACTGCAGCTTCAAGAGTCTCCTTGAATTTTAAAGCCGTTTGATAACCAACGAGACGGTGAATCTCCTCACCTTTTTCATTAAAGAAAAGAATGGTCGGATAACCGCGGACCTGGTAGTTTTTTGCTAAGTCTATTCCCTCACCTTGTTCAGCATTCATCTTGAGCGAAACAAAATTTTCATCGGCATACTTTCCGACGTTGTCATCGGAGTATGTATCACGATCGAGGCGTTTGCACCAACCACACCAGTCGGTGTAGAGATCAACCATAATTATTTTGTGCCCTTTTGAAGCTTCTTTGAGTGCATCTTTGAATGCAAGATCTTTAAAATGAACTTCGCTGTAAGAAATTGAGGCTGAGATAAATACTGCCAACAATCCGAGTAACAAACCGAGCTTTTTCATATATTTCGTTTTAGATAATCTTCGACTATTAAAGAGTATAACGAAAGAAAAGAAAAACGGTTTCGTGTCGCAGAAAGAGAAAATAGTGACAAGATTCATAAAAATATTGCATTGTACTTACAGAAGAACGTGTTTCAGAGACTTCAAAGAGAACGGGTGCGCGAACTTATCGCAAAAACAAGCCGTTATCTGCCCGCTTTTATTAAATGGGCTGGTTTCATAACGACCAGCACTACAATATGGACAGCACTACAAAACCGAGCGACCCTTTCGACAAACCACAGGATTCTTCCTCAGACAACGACCCACTCAGCAAACTCCAGCAACCTTCAAGCAGCCAATATAGTGGGGGTTTTGGGAGAATATTCAAGCAAACAATGCTTGGAAAACCACGTAATCTCAAAGACCCTAATGTATTTCATGCCATCTCGCTTATTGCATTCTTGGCATGGGTTGGTTTGGGTGCCGATGGACTTTCGTCATCAGCTTACGGACCGGATGAGTCATTCCGAGCACTCGGAACGAATACATATCTTGCGGTTGCCTTGATGGTTGCAACTGCTTTTACCGTCTTTATCATCTCCTATTCTTATTCAAAACTGATCGAACATTTTCCCTCAGGTGGTGGAGGGTATGTGGTAGCGTCAAGCCTTATCGGACCAAAATTCGGTGTCATCAGTGGTTCGGCATTGTTGGTTGATTATGTATTGACGATCACGGTTTCGATCGCTGCCGGCGCGGATCAGATATTCAGCGTCTTGCCGCATGAATGGACGGTTTGGAAAGTCCCGATCGAAACAGTGACAATTATTATCTTATTGTTGATGAATCTTCGAGGGGTCAAGGAATCAGTTACCATACTTACGCCCATCTTTCTCATCTTCCTTCTGACGCACGGGATCTTACTTTTTGGCGGTATATTCTCTCATGTACCTGTGATGGGCGAAGTCACAAAAGAAGTTTCTACTGGTTTTTCAACAGGTCTCTCTACCCTCGGTGTAATGGGGATGTTTATGATTTTTATTCGCGCCTACTCGATGGGTGCGGGTACCTATACCGGTATAGAAGCTGTCTCGAACGGTCTGCAGATTATGCGTGAGCCGAAGGTTCATACAGCACGGAAAACGATGCTTTATATGTCGATCTCACTTGCCGTAACAGCCGGTGGCATTATGCTTTGTTATTTATTATTCAAAGTTGTCCCGGTACAAGGTAAAACAATGAATGCTGTATTGCTTGAGGCATTTGCCGGAAACTGGATGATCGGCGGATTTGCTGTTGGTAAGTTCTTTGTCTGGTTTACGCTTGCCGCTGAAGCAGCGTTGCTGTTTGTTGCCGCCCAAGCCGGATTTATTGATGGTCCCCGTGTAATGGCAAATATGGCTGGTGACTCTTGGCTACCGCATCGCTTCACTTCACTTTCAGATAGATTGACGATGCAAAACGGAGTGATCATTATGGCAGCCGCTGCTATTGCCATTTTGTTTATCACCGGTGGCAACATTACGACACTTGTCTTGATGTACTCCATCAATGTGTTTGCCACGTTCTCGCTCACCCAGATCGGCATGGTTCGCTTTTGGTATAAAGGTCGTCATGAACATCGCGATTGGTCGAGAAAGATATTAATCCATATTATTGGGCTGATTTTGTGTCTATCAATTCTTATTATTAATGTGTTTGAAAAGTTTTTGGTAGGCGGTTGGATTACTGTCGTGGTCACGCTTGCATTAATTTTGATGTGTTATTGGATACGCAATCACTATGACGAAGTCAAAAGCAAAGTCAAACAACTTGACGATATGCTCGGGAATATCCCTATCCCGGATGCCGAAACCATTCCGGTATTAAAAAACAATGCACCAACAGCGGTAATGCTCGTCGGCGGATATGGCGGACTTGGTTTACACACTCTGCTTTCGATACAACGCTTATTCCCGAACAATTTCAAGAACGTGATCTTTGTGTCGGTCGGAGTCATCGATTCAGTAAAACTCAAAGGCGCTGCCGAAGTTGAGCATATTAAAAGTGATACTGAACACGCACTCAGCCAGTATGTCGATATGGCACACAAGTTAGGTTTTGCTTCAGAGTATCGTTTTGGGTTGGGTATTGAAGTGGTCGATGAAGTTCATAATATTTGTGTTGGCATCGCCCGTGATTACCCACGTTCGATCTATTTCGCAAGCAAGCTCATCTTCGAACGCGAACGTTGGTATCAGCGCTTCCTTCATAATGAAACAGCAAACCAAATACAACGCCGTTTACAATTCGACGGACTAAACTCGATGATCTTACCGGTCAGAATATTTGATGTCGGAACAACCTAAAAGTGATAACTGCCGCTGATGACCGGGATGATCGGGAAGTCAGCGGCACCGAACACATAGTCACCCAGAGTTTTGCTCGTCTGTGTACCGCCAGATTTATATAACGAAAAAACGACACCCACATCCACGGTTAAGTCGTTATCAAAATATCTGATTGATGCAAGAACCGGTACAATATCAAAGTTTGAAATAAAGAACAGCTCAATAGTAAATTTTAGGTTTTCTCCCACTCGTTTCGAACCGTTAATCGCGATAAGATTATCTTGTTTGGTATATCGTAATCCCGTCGAGTCAGCTTCGTTCTTCCATGTCAACCCCGCCAACATTGTCAGATTAGCATCCCACGTTCCATAAGTAACTGCCCCGTATGCCAAACCAAGTTTGGTTGTTTTCACTACTTCCGAATACAACCCCTGACCGCCAACAGCTATATGCCACAACTCGCTTTCGTATGGCGTGACTTTCAATCCGGCTGTTGCAACGATCACATTGTTCTTTAACGGTAGAAATACTCCGCCGAAATTTGTTGAGAGCCAATTGGTTGGTGCAAGATTCATTTGTAAGCCCCCGAAGAGATAATCGGAAAGAAAATTATTCCCTGCCCCGAAAGGTATTGCTGTCGGAGTGATAAAGCCCTGAGAGGCACGGAGGTCTTTGACCGAAAGATACGCTGTCGTGTAAAAATCTTTTTTACGGTCATTATTGCCACTGTAATTTTCGATACTTGACACATTGGGGTAGGTAAAATACAGCTCGCCCCAGTCGGTCGAAAGTATAACGTGAGCCGTATCGTCAAAAAGATATCTATTCCCCCGGAAGTCATCGTGAGTGTTCGTATGCACAATAGAATAATACTCTGCCTTTTGCTGAGACAGGTATCTGTTGAGGTGATGCCTTTCCGCATCAACCACATTTTTTGAAACTGACTGCGTGATTTCGTCCCTCAAGACAAAATTGAACCGGTAATCAATAGCATAATCAATATCCTGCATCGGTATTTCAAGGCGTCCGTAGCGAGTTTGGAAGAGGATCCTATCAGGCACCGGGCGTTGTAAGACAAGCCCGTAAAACTCGGTGGTGTCCTTCATCACTAATCGAACAAGGAAATCGCGTCCAAGGTCTTGCGGGCGCATTTGAGCATATATCTGAGTTGAAACACACAGCATAATAACGAGAACCATTGTTTTTCGCAACATTTTAACGTGCACGTTTCACCCTTTCCGGATTTGATTCGATAAATTGTTTCCAGTTCGTTGCCGACTTCTTGTTCGTCCCATTTCTGAGCGCATGGGTTACCGCAACTGCTAACGCATCATAAGCATCCGGAAGTTGTTTCTCGTCTTCATCAAGGTTTAATAATTTCCTAACCATAAACTCCACTTGCAATTTTGAAGCACTTCCATTTCCGGTAACCGCCTTTTTTACGACTTTTGGAGCATATTCAGCAACAGAAATCCCCCCAAGCTCAGCAGCGATTACAGCAACACCGCGCGCCTGCCCAAGTTTCATCGCCGACTGTACATTTTTATCATAGAATGCGGATTCGATAGCACATTCATCAGGCTTTGTTCGCTCTATAACCTTTGTAAGACGGGTATAGATCAATGCCAGACGCTTTGGCATTGTGTCCATTTTTTTTGCAGCAATCGCTCCGAACTCGATAAGCCGAAATGGGGACGCGGAAGCCCCTTCGAGACAAATTACGCCGTAGCCTGTAATGACTGTTCCGGGATCGATGCCGATAATGATCATACTACAAATCTACACACGCTTTGCTGATGATCTTTTGAGACAATACTATTGAGAATCTTGTACCACAGAGAAAAAATAAATTCCGCTCTCGGCTGTCCAACACTTTTTTTCTCGTAATTTTGTAGTTCGTGCATATAAACACCAACAGCCAAGCAATGAAGCTCATCACCTATCTTCGCCCAGAATATATCGAAATCGGGATCACCGCTCGTTCGAAAGACGAGTTGATCGAACGGATGGTCGAGATTGCATCCAAAAACCCCAACGTCCTCGATAAAGAAAAAGTCCGGACGGCAATTGTCGAACGCGAGCGCATCATGAGCACCGGTGTCGGGAAAGGCTTTGCCATTCCTCACGGAAAGACCGATGCCGTCAGCGACATCGTCTTGGCGTTCGGTATTACTGCCGAACCTGTTGACTACGCCTCAATGGATAACGAGCCGGTAAGGCTGGTGTTGTTGCTCGTGAGCCGTGATAGCGATGTCGGCATGCGATTAAAACTTCTTTCACGCGCCTCAAAAGTAATGAACTCCGATGCCGCTCGCAAAGCACTGCTCGAAGCAAAAACCCCCGAAGAAGTATTGGCGATCTTTAATACTGAAGAAGAGAGGATCGGCGATTAATGGATATTAAGGCTCCTCGCGGAACCAAGGACCTGCTTCCCCCGGAATCAACCCTTTGGAAGGAGATCGAGCGATCAGTTGATGAAACAGCTCGGTTGTTTGGCTTTGAAGAAATCCGAACACCTCTGTTCGAATCTGTTGCTCTTTTTAAACGATCGGTCGGAGAAGCAACCGACATTGTTTCGAAAGAAATGTACCTCCTGACCGATAAAGGTGGTGAGGAGATGGCATTGAGACCTGAGCTTACCGCATCAGTGGTCAGGGCGGCGATCGAACATAACTTGCTCTCGCAGCAAGGTTCGCTCTCAAAACTCTATTACAATGCCGCGCCCATGTTCCGCTATGAACGCCCTCAGAAGGGGCGCCTACGCCAGTTCCATCAGTTTGGGGTCGAACTCCTTGGCTCACCTCATCCCCTTGCCGATTTTCAAGTCATAGCATTTGCCTATGCACTCTATCGCAATTTGGGTTTTGTCAACTTTGAGTTGAGACTCAATACACTGGGTTCAAAAGATGTTCGTGCTCTTTGGCGTTCGGCTTTGGTCGATTATCTTAGTAAGTATCTCAGCGAACTATCCGACGAAAGCAAACGTCGGCTTGAGACAAACCCGATTCGCGTGCTTGATTCAAAGAATCAGCGCGACCAAGAGATTGTCGCCGATGCACCAACAATTCTTGACTATCTTAGCGATGATGATCGTCAGCATTTCGAAACTGTTCAAACATTGCTAACAGATTCTGGTATTTTATATAGAATTGACCCGACTCTTGTTCGTGGTCTTGACTATTATAATCGTACCGTGTTTGAATTAAGCTCAAGCGATCTGGGTTCGCAAGATGCGCTTTGCGGCGGCGGGAGGTATGATGAGTTGGTCGAACAGCTCGGAGGACCATCAACGCCTGCTGTGGGCTTTGCCGCCGGTGTAGAACGTTTGGTGATCGTCCTGGAGAAACTCCGAGGCGAAGCTCCAAAGCAGTGTATCGATGTGTATATTGTTCTTGCTGAAAAAAGCGCTACCAAGAGTTTGATCGCCGTCGCAGCAACGATCAAAGGAGCCGGGTTTTCGGCAGCGTATGACTTGCTCGATCGCTCAGTCAAAGCACAAATGCGCGAGGCTGATCGGCTTGGTGCAAAATTTGTTGTCATGATCGGTGCTGATGAACTTGCAGAAGGTGTTGTTACCTTGAAGAATATGAGTGACGGCAGCCAAGAGCGCATCGCACCCTATCTTCTGGCAAGCAAGCTCCAAACGTCGTAATTTTGTTCGTTGCCGTTGGTGACGATCTTTCTTAATAGTAAATATCATAATGGAACCACTACCACCAGTTAAAGAAGTTGAATACCGCTGTATCGTCGGCAAGATGTTTGATGAGATCACCGGGATGGAATATAACACCTTCAGCTTTGAAACAGCGAAGGAGTTTTCCAGCTTCCGTTATGAGATCGCTGTCAGATATAAACTCGAAGGTTCTGCTATCGTTTTTCGTGTGCTCGGTATGACCGCCACTCGAATGATGATGCCGGCTTTTGGTACAGCACAATCGGTATTGAAAGTACCCCAATTACAGCCCGGAAATTATACGGTCACTTTTGTAAAAAGTGATGGTACCGAGAATGAGTTTTTTATTGAGGTCGGGAAAAAAGGTATTCAGATCATCAAACCGATACCACGTCGTCGTTTCATTGACTTTATTTTGTTAAATGAAGTATCTACCCCGGGAGCGAAAATCACTACGACGGTCTCGAAGATACCACATATTCCATTAGTCCCGAGAACCATCCAGAAACGAGCACTTCCACCTCCGACCCCGGAAGAGTTGGAAATTTTAGCAGCACTTCGCGACGAAACGCCCGAAGAAAGAGACGCCAGAGAGGAAATGGAGCTATTCGGTGGTAAAAAACGTCTGTCGAAAAAAGACCTTGCTGCTTCAGAAAAAGAGCTTCGTAAACTTGCTGATAAGTCTGTTCCAAAGAAAGTAACCAAGCCTATCGCTACCAAAAAAACCACTGTTAAAAAGAAAGTGGTAGCTCCTGTAAAGAAAGTATCGAAGCCAGCTAAGAAAGCAACCAAACCAGCCAAGAAGACTACGCCAAAACCAAAAGTAAAGACCAAAACAACGAAAAAGAAGCGATAATGAAATCGCTTCAGAACCCAAAAAATGACAGAAGGGCAGAAAAAAGCTGTATTTTAGTCTTCGGGAATATGTGCACCATCATGATTTCCCGCTATTTTTAATACTTGGTACCATTTTAATTAAATATCTTAGGAGTAGATCAAATGGAAAGATTTAACGAATTACAACAGCTCCTCGCTGAATATGAAGCTGATTTTGACAAGTTTTACGTAAAAGGCAATAAATCTGCTGGTGTTCGTGTCCGTAAGGCGATGAACGACCTGAAGAAAAAAGCGCAGGAAATCCGTCTTGAAGTTCAGACAATGAAGAACGAAGGCACGACCCCCACTGCATAAGGATTAGTAAAAACGTTTTGAAGTATCAGGCGCGTCATCTGTAAGGATGGGGCGCCTTTTTTTTAGGTACAGTATTAGTTTCTTTGATAAGAAATTGTTTTTATAACGCTTGCACCGTTGCTCTGTAACCTGCAAAGATAGATACCGCTCGACAAGCCGAGAGAACGTGCATCGAAAGGAACGCTGTAATCACCTTCGACCAAATACGTCTTCACAAGATTTGTAATAACCCTACCGGTGAAGTCAAGGATGTCAACTTGTACCCACGAAGACGTTGCAACGCTGTAAGAAATGGTTGTTGATGATTGAAACGGGTTCGGGTAATTATTGCCAAAAGATACATTAGATGTATATTGCTCGGATAGCATTACCCCGCTTGGCGCGGTGGGCATACTTCTATAGACGCCGTCAGCTCGTGTCCCGCTATAAAGTCGATTGCTCCGGTCACAAATGAGATTTATCGGGGCAAGATTATTCAAGCCTGCATCGACCAGCTTCCAATTCGCACCATGGTCAGCGGATGAGAAGAGACCATTGTTTCCTAATATATAAACAGTCCCGACAGAATTAACGGTAATACCAATAGCATTCGTGATCGTGGATATATTTGTAAACGTGTTCCCATTGTCTGATGACAATGCCACACCACCAGAATGCCCAAGATATATTGTCCCACTTGAGTCAGTCGCCATCGATAAGACTGTTGTAGGTGTTCCGAGGAGTGAATCCCAACTTTCACCATTATTTATTGTCCGGAAAACACCATTCCCGTTAACAGCAAAAACTGAGCCACCCTTTTTAGCTACAAGAATTTTAATAGGAGATTGGCTGATACCATTTCGTTTGATGCTCCAACTTACGCCATTATTCAAACTACGATAGACCACACCGTTGTCGCCGCCGGCAAATATTGTCCCAGATTCTGTTGAAGTAAGCGTTGATAATTGTGTCTTATTGGTACCAATCATTCCTAAAATAGTCTCCCAAGTCTGCCCATTGTCGTGCGAGGTCAGTAGACCATAATTATATGCAGCGGCAAAGACAGTTCCGTTTGGCGCAACCGCGAGCGACCTGATATCTTTCTTTGTAGTAAGTGTATCATCGGAATGCCATGTTTCTCCGTAGTTGGAGCTACGAAAAACATCTTCATCCGCTTGTGCAAAAAGATAACCGGCATTACTAACTGCCATTGTTGTAACGGCGGACTTCAACAGACCATTGTTTCTGAATGTCCATGAAATTCCTTTATTCTTTGAAAAATAAATACCACTCCGGTCAGTGCCTTCGAAATATTTGCCATTGTTATTGAGAATGGCAACGACAGCATTGTCAGGAATCGCATCTCGAATTTTCTTCCAGCTTAGTCCATCATCTTCCGAAAGCCATAAACCATCCACCGAACTTATCAATACTTCGGAATTGGATTCTGAGGCGGAAACCAGACGACTCGTTGTCGTATTTAACCCGTTCTTATTTTTTTGGCTACTCCATGTATCACCATTATCAACAGACGCATAAAGTCCGGCGGCGGTTGCTATAAATATTTTACCGCTTGATGTCGCTGAAAGGCTGGTTGCGAGCCCCGTAGGGAAGACGGTATCACCAACGATAACCCATGACGTACCGTCATCAGTCGAACGAACAACCCCACCTTGTGTGAGCGCAAATATTGTTCCGTTATGAAGTGCTATAATACGGAATATTGCATATAGCCCGCCAATGCCCGGAAGCTCCGGAAGACCGCTGGTACTTTGTTTCCAAGAAGCACCATAGTCGGTTGATGAATAAATACCTTTATCAAATGTACCCACCAAAAGGTGATCTTTATTATTGACAATAATCCCATAATACGTTGATGCGCCGATTGCATCAGCAATAGGCTTCCAAGTATTACCATGGTCAGATGACGCAAAGACATTTGAGACGTCGGCAAAATAGACATTGCCACTACTATCAGTTGCGATGACATCCGTATTGGAGACATTAAACGTTTTTGAAGAGGGTGTCCATTTCGCACCATCGTCGTTCGACCAAAAAAAAGTATTTTTGGTGGCGGTGTAAACATAACCATCTTTGCTTTCACCAAAAGCTTCGATTCCGACATTGCTCGCCGGTCCGCCCGTTTGCTCCCAAAAATTTTGTGCTCGGCAAATGGTGAATGAACAACAGAGAAGACTAATGGACAATAAAATACGTAGTTTCATAGTGATTTTTATGTAATAACTTATCGACAGACACTCCGATAAACACACCGTAGCAGACAAAGTTACAATATTTCATAGCATCAGCGAGCAATTCTCGCCCTCTATACTGTCATCCTCTGGGCAAGTATTTTTTTTGCTATCACTTCAAAAAGAAAATTTTTAAAGAGATTCCCGGAGAGACTCTCATCAAAATCCATCCGTTCGGGATGCCATTGTACCGCGACCAAATACGGCTTCTCTTGTTGATCTTCCCATTCAAACGCCTCAATCACATGGTCATCGGTTGAGTAAGCACTGACTTTCATACCCGGAGCAATCTTGTCAATCGCTTGATGGTGCGCACTGGTAACGGGTGCATCTAATTGCCGGGTGATTTTCTTTAATAGTGTAGCGGCTTCGATGTGTACACCGTGATAGCGATCCACACCGTCGACCTTTGTATGAGGCAGCTTCCCTGCTCTGGGTAAGTCAACTATTAACGTCCCGCCATAATGGACATTCAATAATTGTAAGCCTCGACAAATTCCTAAAATCGGTAGTCTGCGTTGATCTGCTGTATCGGCAAACGAAAACTCGACTTTGTCACGATCGGGATTGATCTCTTCACAAAACTCGCGTTCCGATTCTTTCCCGTATCGACTCGGATCAACATCCGCACCTCCGGTAAAGACAATACCATCAATATCATTGATCTTTTCCGGAGATGTATAGAGATCAATAATTTCGAGATCAACTTCCTGCTCTGAGGCGGCGCGCAACAGTGCATCGGAATAATAATGGGTGTTTGTTTTTTCTTGAGGGGCGTAGCTCAGTCCGATCGTAATATTCATTGCGTTATATTCAGGACGTTTTCGATTAAAGTAAGAAGTTCATCATTGCCTTCGGTCATCACTAATTGTGAATGGGCTATCAAAAATGGGATTTCCAGGGCTTCTGTATTCTGAAATACTTCCCACAATTTAATAGCATCTTTTGTCGTGGTAATGATACTGCTGCAGTTGTTCTTTTTTGCAAATCGAATAATTTCGGTGACCATCGCAGCGTCGTAACGCGTATGGTCTGAGAGGCGATACGATACAAGCCCTCTGACTAAAGGAAACACCGAACATTCAAATGCTTCCGGGCTGCCGAGCCCAGACAATACTAACACTGTTTGGTTATGGAGTGAATGGAATGAAACATCTGAATGAGGGATCATTACATTTTCAAATCCGGTGATTTCTATGTTGGAGCATAATACAGTTTTCGACGTTTTAGCAATAAGTGTGTTACGAAATTCCGGATCCGCATTTTCTGCGTTCGTGATGATAATGACATTCGCATCCAAAGCCGCGGCGATAGTCTCTCTGCCTTTTGAAAAAGGGATAACAGCAGGAATGCCTTGGAGTCCATTGACCAACAGAATATTTAAATCTCTTTTAATACGCAGATGCTGGTATGCATCGTCAAGCAATGCTACTTGGGCTCCGAGTTCTTTCGCTTTTCGTACACCTCGTACACGATCTTCATCACAAACAACAATCGTATTTGGAAATTCTTTTGCATAGAGTTGTGCTTCATCACCGCTCTGTGCTGAGGTTGCCAGCAATTTCCCTGCGGACTGTACAACGATTTGTCCGGTTGTTTCTCGTTTATACCCGCGCAGAATAATCCCTACTTTTTTATGATATTTTTCTTCTAAGAGACAAGTCAGATGGAGTGTCAACGGAGTTTTGCCGGTTCCGCCGCTTGAAAGATTACCAATAGCAATAACAGGAATATCAATTTGATAGGATCGTAAATGCCCGCTCCGGTAAAGCGCTCTTCGCACACGCATAGCCCAAGCATACGGATTGATGTAATCGATCAACATTCTGCGAAGGGTTTCGAAAGCCGTTGAAGAAACATCGTTTGCTCTTGTCGGTCATTTGTAAAATCTTTAACGTCCAGACGATGCGTCTTGATCACCACCTTCGAGTATGGTAAGGGTATCTGAAACCGATCCCAACTTTTATTCAAGGTAATCTTCGAACTATAAGTTATCTCAAGAAAAAAAAGTGGCAAATCCAGCTCAAGAGATGCAATAAATATCCCACGCTTAAATATTTCACGAGGTCCACTCGAACCATCCGGTGTCATAATGAGCCGTTTTGCTTTGCCATCACTCACTAATTCTATCGCCTCGCCCAGTGCCTCAAGCCCACCTTTGTTTGACGAGCCGCGAACAAGTATATAACCCCATTTTAAAAGTAGACTTGCCAGCGTATCACCATCATTACTTTTCGAGACCATTGCTAATGCATGTTGTCTCGAAACCCACCACCCCGCAATCATCCGAGAATGCCAAAAAGCAACCACGGCTCGTTCCGGCAACGGTTCGCCTTCGATCGTGATGCGCAATGTGCGCACGAGAAGTGATATTCCTTTAGGAAGTATGCGGTCGATCATTGGGTAAGAAGATAGTATGCTACTTTTTTCGAAGGTGAGGCATTTTCACTTTGGAGCATCGAACGAATACTCATCAATTGTTCTGTGAAGGCAGCTCGGTTATTATTGATGGTCAGTATTTCCTGAATAATGTGCTCCGTTGTCATAGCGTTTTGCAATATTTCCGGGTAAAGCATCTTGCCGAGCACAATGTTTGCCAAGCCGATATAGTTCAGCTTT
This sequence comes from Bacteroidota bacterium, assembly GCA_025363505.1. Classification (GTDB taxonomy): domain Bacteria; phylum Bacteroidota; class Ignavibacteria; order Palsa-1295; family Palsa-1295; genus JAFDZW01. Next base: position 1,762 of record JANYDV010000066.1, on the reverse strand, counting down.
AGCAACATTCGAGCCATCCAATATGTGGGAAAACTCGTCTTATAACAAATAACACCAGGCAATCCAAGCAGCGCGGCTTCGAGTGTCGTCGTGCCGCTTTTGAGGATACCCAGTTGACTATGGAACATCAACTGATGGACATCTTCAGCATTTCGAAATCGTGCAACAGTCTTTGGAAGTAATCGATAATACTCTTCTGATACATTTGCAGACTCAACAACAATTGGCTCTACCATGATTGCTGAAGAAAGTGCGGTTGCCGCCTCAGTCATGATTGCGAGATGACGGCTGACTTCTTCATTGCGACTTCCTGCAAATACCAACAGCCATTCCTTTGAAGGATCAAGATGATATTTCAAAGCAAATGTCTCCCTGCTTGAGAACAATGTTTGCTCTTCAATGGTGATTTCTATTAACGGATGCCCGACAAATTCAGTATTTGCTAATCCCGCTTTGATATAAATATCCTGCTCAAATGGAAATATCACAAGCATACAGCTGACACTATTGACTATCTTCTTAACCCGCGATGGTTTCCATGCCCATACTTGGGGGCTGACATAATAGATTACTTTGATATTACGTTTTTTTGCTTCCGCGGCGAAGCGGATATTAAATCCGGGGTAATCAACGAGCAAGATAACATCCGGTCTTGTGGCGACAGTATCGAGAAGGGCGACCATCTCAGAAAATACCCTTTTAAAAAACAAATAGCGTTTTGCAACCTCAAGAAAACCGACCACTGATACTTCATTTGTAGTATACAGGCACTGTAGTCCTTGGGCTTTTGATTGTTCACCCCCGATGCCGTACCACTCTATATTGGTACCCAAAGACGCGGCAAGTATATTCCCTTCTTGCATCACTCGCGCTGCAAGACGGTCGCCGGAAGGCTCGCCGGCTATGATAAGAATCTTTCTGCGTTTAATATGTGAAGTCTCAGGCATTGAGAAGACGCTTGAGGTATGCGCCGGTAAACGACTTTTTTGAATCGGCAACTTGTTCCGGAGTGCCCGCAACGACCACTTCGCCACCTTCGCTGCCTGCACCGGGACCCATATCAATCACCCAATCAGCACACTTCACCACTTCAAGATTATGTTCGATGACCATGACCGTATTCCCGGCATCGACCAGTGCATTCAAAGCGGTAAGCAATTTTGCAATGTCATCAAGATGTAAGCCGGTGGTTGGTTCATCAAAAATAAAGAGCGTATTATCTTTATGCTGGTCAGTGAGGTAAGTGGCAAGTTTAATACGCTGCGCCTCACCACCTGAAAGGGTATTTGCAGGTTGTCCTAATTTAATATATCCAAGCCCGACATCGTCAAGACTTTTCAAGCGTGAAGCCACACGCTTAAATTCACTAAAAAAATTGAGTGCATCAGATACATTCATATTCAACACATCAACGATATTCTTACCGTTGATCGTAGCTTCGAGTGCTTCTTGTTTGTAGCGTGAGCCATTGCACGTTTCACACAGCAAGTACATATCAGCAAGGAATTGCATCTCCACTTTTACATACCCTTCGCCTTGACAAGTCTCACAGCGACCACCGGGTACATTAAACGAAAAATATCCTGCTTGCAAATTTCGTTGTTTTGCATAGACTGTTCTTGCAAATGCCTCGCGAATATGATCGAATGCATTTACGTACGTTGCGGGATTCGAACGTGGGGTTCTGCCGATCGGCGTTTGGTCGATCATCACCACATCGTCAACATACTCTGCACCGAGAATTGAGCCATAGGCTCCGAGG
>JANYDV010000019.1 GCA_025363505.1 Bacteroidota bacterium | reverse complement strand
TGAACCCAAAGACAATAGAACAATTGAAAAAGTATTTGCTTTCGGCAGGTACTGAAAACTCCAGTGACGATTTTGTCCATAGCTATTTTAGAGAAATATTTCCCGGAAAATATACTCGAGCCTCAGAGGCATTAGATGCAGATGGTTATGTAGAAGGAAAATTAATTATTGAGTTGAAGACTGATGCAAAAGATATTTATGCTGGATTGTATCAAGGATTGCATTATCATACACGAGGTTTAACATTTACTTCAATTTGTGTAATTTCGCAGAAGTTTATAGGGCTTTGGAGAATAAAAGATTTACCAAACTTTGTAAACGAGTATGCCGATAGCTCAGATAATCAAAAAGCACCAAATGAAGTAGGCAGAATAAATGCAAAAAAAACAAATCAAGGACAAAAAAATGAAATTTTGGAAAGCGCTGCCTTCAAAATACTTCCCCATGAATTTGAAAATCAATTGTTTGTTACTGACCCAAAAATATTATTGTCCCAATTTTCAGATTACTTAAAGAACCTTGAGGCTGGACGTTTACAAATTAGACCATCAAACTTCATAACTAAAATTCAACAACTTGAAAGATTTTTCCCGCAAAATAATGCGCTCTCTGCAATTCACTGCTTTTATGCAATGGTTGGCTATTGGGATGTTAATTCTGAAGTTGTGGAAGTTGCCAATTCAGATGATCTGCAATTAATAGATCTACGAAAGAAAAGAAGTAGCGAAACATTAAAAATTTCTCCGCGCTTTCATGAGACTTTTAAGAAGTTTGTTCAAAATCATTATGTATTCGTAAATTCGGGTAGTGGATTAACCGCGGATTATTACTTTAGTAGATTTGATGAAGTAATCTCAAGATTAGATGAGCAGTACGCAATTCAACACGGTATCTTCTTTACTGATGATAATCTTAGTAAATTTGCTTTGTGGTTCGTTCATCAATACTATGAAAAAAAACTAAGCGATAAATATATTGTTCTCGATCCTGCCGGTGGGTCAGGCAATTTAGTGACAAGTTGGCGCGGACATCTAAAACATAAAATTGTTTCCGAACTACAGCCCGATCTCTTAAGAACGATCGAACAACGTATGAAACTCGATCCCCAAGAAATACAAGCGGGATTTACAATTATACCAAAAACCAGTGAAAAAGAAGGGCTCAACTTTCTGGATAAGTCTGCCGAGAGTTACCTGCAAGTACTGTTAAATGGTCTTCGGGAAAAAAATTTAAAACTTGATAAACCTATTGCATTTCTTCTTAACCCGCCTTATAAGAATACAGATGAAAATGAAAATGTTCGCATAGCTGCAAATGCTGTGTATCAAATAGACCCGTCTATTTTACAACTAACAGGAGATGACGCCGGAAAAGAAAGGTATCTTGCTTTTCTTGCACAAATCGTTAACATTGCTCGCCTCCAAATGGGTGATCGTCCTGTGGAGCAGATGGATTTAATGGATATACAAATAGATCAAGAACTGCGGAATGACAAGAAGGAGACACCTTTGATCATGATTTTCACACCTACATCTTGGCTGATTCCGAGACCCACGTATAGAGCTTTTAGGGAAGAATTTGATAAGTATTTTAAATTTGAAAAAGGTTTTTTAATTACTGGGAATGAGTTTTTTAAGATTGATGGTAGATTCCCAATATCTTTTACGATCTGGAGTTATGTACGAAATGAAAACGGCAACAAAAATGAAGTTAAAGTATTAGATCTGACTCCGTTAGAAAAAAATGACTTGGTTCTAAATTGGAATGCCGAAGCAAAAATCATCAATACTCAACTGGTTGATATTTGTAAACAAGCAAAGTTGGTCAATCTTTCAGCGAGGCGAATTTCCATTAAGGAGTGGGCAAATCAATCAATGTATGATTTTAAGAGAGACCCAACAAAAAAAGAAATAGAGTCACGAAGTGTATATGGAGGATTATCGCTTAATGACGAACGACGCGGAAATAAGAAAACCTACGGTATTGCAAACTCTATCTACCTTGGGTTTATGGATGATACTACACCTGTAAGAATAAAGGCGGATACTCAAGGACGAATAACTAACCAGCCAAATAGAGTTTGGTTTAGACTTGATGAAGACTTTAAAGGCGTTAATAGAACAAGAATGCAATCGGGACCTTCTGACAATAGAAGTTATTGTGCATTTGATATAAACTCCGCTCAAACTACTTTTACTTGGTTTGCAATAACAAAAGCAATTAATGGCGTATATCCCGTTTGGGCGAATCAAATGGATGTATGGGCTCCGCAAATACAGGTGGACAAAGAAAATTATTTTTATTCACTCTGTTTTGCTTTTGGCTTTTCAAATAATAATTGTATCGTGACTAAATTCGAAGCTGGGAATCCGATACCTGAAGCACCCGAAGTTTTTGTAGACAATCCCTTGTCACCAAATAATCCTGATTCATTTTGGTCAACGACATTAGAACCTTCTATTTCTCCAAGTTCAGTAATAGCAATTCAACTGGTTAACAAGATAAAAGAATTATATTCTGTTTGGAATCAAGTATATTGTAAGGGGCAAGTACTGAAATACGAGGGTTTAAAAGATGAGCCATATTTCAAATATTTCCTTTATGCTCCATTCCTAACCCCTAACTCTGGTCTAATACAAATCAAAAAATATGCTGAGATGGAAAACGCGGCTGACCTTCTTGATTTATTTGCACAAATCAGCACAAGGACAAAAAAAGTGAAGGAAGAGATATATCGAATGCTTGTCGAGGATTTTAAATATTTTGAATAAAAAGAAGAACCCCGATCGGGCTCTCCGTCGGGGTTTTTGAATCCATCAACATGATGGAAGAGGTCTAATTGGGCGGGATAGCTTGAAGCATCTCCCTTGCGTACACGTTTGCGATCTATCTTGATTTCGTTGGCTGGCTCAATATCAAATAGTGACAACTGAGCCGAATCCTTAATCCTTTTCATACATTATCCCTCATATTTTAAATGAACTTCACTATTCCAAGAAAGAAAACTTTCTCAGTATAGCCGTGCTCCTAATAAGCCAACTATTGGCTCCAAGGAAAGCAGCGATTGGTCATTTAATTGAGGGCATGCATAATAGTCGTGTCTTAAATAATTTACACTACCATTACATTGTACAAATAGCGTGCCAAGCTTTCGCCCTGCCGAGGCATGGGATAAAAAGCCACGAAGGTCACTTCGCCCTTTCAGGGCTATAAATGTTATTCATACCCTTTCCCAGGGTTCCGCTTCGCTCCACCCTGGGCTGCGAGTAATTCGCTCCTTCGGAGCTTTTGAAACATTTGGAACTCACGTTTTTAGCTAATTCTTAGATTTTGTCGCTTTGGCGATGAGTGCTTCGGCTTCGGTTTTGGTGGGGGCTTCGGCTATGAGACGGATGATCGGCTCGGTATTTGATGAACGGACGTGAAGCCAGCTCTTCTCGAAGTCCAGACGCAAGCCATCTTCTTCGTTATATGATAGAGCCGACGATACAAGCTTTGTTTTGATCCCGGCTATCATCTCACTTGCTTGTTCTTTGCTTGAGAGTTCGATTTTGTTTTTGACTATCTCGTATTGAGGTAGCGACAGTTTCTTTTCGGCGGCAGTCATTCCGCTACGGGCAAGGTTACTGAGCACCAACGCGACAGCGACCAATGAATCTCGACCGATATGGACAGCCGGAAAAATTACTCCGCCCGAACCTTCGCCGCCAATGACCGCAGAAGTATCAATCATTTTCTTGGCAACGTTAATCTCGCCGACCGCAGTACGATGTACTGTCGCTCCGTATTGCTCGGCAATATCGTCGATGGCTCTGGTGGTAGAGAGATTCACCACAACGTTCTGACCACGATCCATATTAAAAAGTACTTCTTCGGCAGCAAGAACAATAGTATTTTCTTCGATGAACGGCTCGCCGGCATTGGTGATCAACACGCACCGGTCAGCATCGGGATCAATAGCAATACCGAGATCGGCATTATTTGACACCACAGCTTCACAAAGCGAAGTAAGATTTGCTGGTACCGGTTCGGGGTAATGAGGGAATATCCCTGAACCATCGGTAGCAAGACCGATCACTTCAGCAACACCAAGACGCTTCAGCAATTCTTGTTGGATGTACGAACCACTTGCATTGACGGTATCAAGAACGACGCGAAATTTCTTTTTCTTGATATCCTCAAGGGCGAGAAATGGAATTGCCAGAACCGATGCTATGTGCGATTCGATCGTTTCATTTCCGTCAATGATTTTTCCTTGAGCAGTCTGAAGTTTCCATGAACCGGTGTCAACGAACTTCCATAAGTCGGCATTTTCATCTGCATCAAGAAAAAGACCATTGAAATTAATAAACTTCATTCCATTCCATTGCTGTGGGTTATGGCTTGCCGTGACGACTATACCGCCCAGCACATTCTTATTCTTCTCTACAGCAAACATTACCGTCGGAGTCGGGACCATGCCTAATGAGAGAACATCGCAACCTGCTGCGCAGAGGGTGGCTGCGACAAGATCGAAGATACGTTTGCCTCCGACTCTGCCATCAAAGCCAAGTGCAACAATGCCCGAGTTGCCGATTATTGTTGCAAATGATGATGCATAAGCAATAATAACATCGTCGGTCAAGCCGGTTTGAGAATCAGTGAGCCCGCGAAGGCCCGAGATGGAGCGAATAAGCACAGTAAGGTGTGATATATTAAAAAAGAGATGGACACAAGTGCATCCATCTCTTTCTGTAACACAACATCAATAGAGGTGGCTCCAAGAGCCCCGCGAATTGAAAATATTATGCGTTGCCTGTAGTCGATGAGCCACCCATGGCACTCATATCGCTCGATGAACTTTCGGCGATCGATTTGCGCATTGCCGTATCTGACTGCACATTTTGCATATTGTAGTAATCCATTACCCCAAGCTTACCGTTACGAAATGCTTCGGCAATCGCAATCGGGATGAGCGCTTCGCTTTCGACAACTTTTGCCCTCATTTCTTGAACTTTCGCTTTCATTTCTTGCTCGTATGCTATTGCCGATGCACGACGCTCTTCGGCTTTTGCACGAGCAATTTTCAGTTCGGCTTCTGCTTGATCGCTCTGCAGTTTCGCCCCGATATTTTGTCCGACATCAACGTCAGCAATATCAATAGAAAGAATTTCGTATGCCGTGCCGGAGTCAAGACCTTTATTGAGAACGGTCTTCGAAATATTATCCGGACTTTCGAGTACTTCTTTATGCGACTGACTCGAACCGATGGTGGTAACAATACCTTCGCCAACACGTGCAAGAATAGTCGCTTCACCGGCACCACCGACGAGACGTTCGAGATTAGCACGGATTGTCACACGCGCCACTGCCGTCACTTGGATACCATTTTTTGCAACAGCAGCCACCGGCGGGGTTTCGATCACTTTCGGATTCACCGAAAGCTTCACTGCTTCAAGTACATCACGCCCAGCCAAATCAATAGCTGCTGCACGATCAAAATCGAGATCAATGTTCGCTTTGTGAGCACTAATAAGCGCATTGATCACTCGTGGGACATTGCCGCCAGCCATATAATGGGCTTCGAGCAGCGGAATTTCAACCGGGATACCTGCTTTGGTAGCCGTAATCTTCGCCCGAACGATGACATCTGCCGGTACTTTGCGAAAACGCATTCCGACGAGATCGCCAAAAATACGGACATGAACGCCTGAGGAAAGCGCGGTGATCCAAAGACCCAATCGCATGATCGAGAGCAAAATGATCAAAAAGAAAAAAGCGGCAATAACAATGCCAAGTGTGAGGTTGCCTATGGGGTTCATATTTTCCATTTCAAAGTAAGATAAATAGAGTACAAATCTACGATAAATATAGGGCGGAGAAGTGATAAGGGAGAAAAGAGAAATATAAAAGGTGTTTTATACTACAACCCAAGCTTCTTTGAAGATTACTTGTTTGGTAAGGGGAAGTTTATATCCCAAAAAACGCTCTCCGACCGATTGAAATTTTGACGGAACATCACTGACAAGGAATAGATGTTCAGCAGAAAGATTAGTTGTATTCGTTGTATATCCTTTAATATTCCGAGCCGCAACAGCACCACTGTTAATCAGTGTAACATCAGGACCCATATAATTTCCGATCACTGTTGAAAGGACAGGATAATGAGTACAACCTAAAATGAGGGTATCGACTTCAGCTTTTTTTAATGGGCTTAGATAGGCTTCAACAATAAGTGTTGTTGCACGATGGTCTTGCCAACCTTCTTCGGCAAGCGGCACCAAGAGCGGGCAAGCCTGGGAAAATGTCCGGATATTTTTTCCTAAAGCGACTGCATTAATGCCATTATCATAGGCTTTGCTTGTCACTGTCGCTTGTGTACCGATGATGCCGATACGACCGTTGGTTGTGGTCGCTACAGCTTCAAGACAAGCAGGTCCGATCATTCCCATAACAGGAATATTCCCGGCGGTCGCCTTTACAACGTCAAGTGCAACGGCACTGACGGTATTACAAGCAACAACAATCAGAGACGGGTTATACTGTAACAGGAGTTCAGTATCTTCGCTAGCATAGCGACGAATGATCTCCACTGATTTCGAGCCGTACGGAACACGAGCTGTGTCGCCAAAATAGACGATACGTTCATTCGGGAGTTGTTCGAACAACTCATGAACGACGGTCAAACCGCCGATACCCGAATCAAAGACTCCGATTGAAGACTCGATCATTTCTGCTTCAACGAAGAAGAATCACTATGCGGAGCAACTTCTTCAATATGAACTCCGGGTGCTCTGCGAATCGGGTGACCGGCTGAGTCAAGCTTCATACCGGGCGGAAGTTTTTGGTTTAGCACCGGTGGGCGTTCTTTTTGCATCTTCTGAAGTGCTTCTTGGCGGAGTGGCGCTAAATTAGCATTCACCGTACGAGTCACATAACTGCTGGTCTCGGTAGTGGCGCGTTGCAATTGTGGAAGTGCCAGATACACCTTCATACCTTCAGGTGTTTTAATAAATTCTAAAAACTTTTTCAGATCGGGTAAGTCTAAATGCTCACGGTACATTGAGTAATAAATTTTTTCGTAAGCATTATTATCAATACCGGTCAAAGCAAGTTTATGTGCCACAGCAGTATCAATGCCTTGCACGGTAAATGTACGGCTGATGCGATTATAGAATTCTTGGGCATCGATGTACGCCGTTTTTTGCGGTCCGATCAGCGCATAGAGCTGTTTAAAAGTCTTGGCATACTCAATACTGTCTTTGTATGAATTACTCAGCTCTTCGCGAGCGACGCTACGACCCGGTTTTTCTTTTTGTGCTTGTGCAGTCACTACCAAGGTACAGCAGAAGATCATTACTACAACAAATGCTTTCATATTTAAATTGATAGAGTTGAATTCTCAAAACCGAAAACGGTGATAATAGGTTACCGAACTTCCGCAAGATCACCATTGAGTTGGCGCCAGGAACCTCCACTTTGTACTTCGAACAGTGTCACAGGGTGCACTTCCCATTGTGACCCGCGTGATTTGCCAACTTCGTCCGGGTGCTCTTGGTCCCACATTACCCAGCCCGAAATCCGGACTTTTGCATTATTGCGGACGAGTGCTTGAATGTAACGAAGCCGCCACTCCGGAAATTGTTCTTTCCAATAGGGAGTCATTTCTACAATCACACCGGTATTTTTATTGACATTAGGTGAGGACGTGATCCAAAGATGATAATCTCGAAGTGAATCACTGTGCCCATTACAACTTTCGGGACCCGATTCTTTGGCTGCAACAAGATAACCCGTCACACGCACGCCCTGTGATTCATACTGTTCGAGTTGATTGTTTGCCGAACTACCCCACTTTGATCGATACTTTTTTCCGACCATATCAAGTTCTGTATGTGGAAAACTGAGAATGTCATCTACCGATACATCACGGAATGATTGGGGTGCCGACCATCGATTCTTTTGTTTATTGAGTAAAGGATCGCCGCCGGTGCCTTCAGGTCCGAAGCCATGAAATGTCGTCGGAGCCTGAACTGACAGTGCGGTAGCCGGGATCGGAGCATCAGTCGTGCGTTTTGAAACGATGAGATAAACAATCATGACCGCAATGACAACGCCGACAACCAGGAGAATTTTTTGTTGTTGTTTCACAAATTAAGAATGACTGTAGTATTATTTCTGTATTGGTGACACGCGTTTCCATCCGGTGATCATCGACCAGAAATTCCACCACCCTGAAATCACCACCATAAATATATGTCCAAGAAAAAAGAAAACAAACAGTGCCATAAAGATAAAATGAAACCACCTTGCAAGGTCATAACCACCAAAGATAAATGCTATTTCTTGAAATGTAACAGGCATATACATTGCCAAACCTGATAGTGTCACACCCAGACCAAGAAAGGGTACGCTGGTATACGCAAGCTTTTGAAGGGAGTTATATTTTTCTACGGTGGGATGTTTCTTTGTAATCCGAAGATAGTATTTGATCATCGGCAACAATCCGTGAATATCTTTTGGTGAAAAGATCGTCGTTTTTCTGCCGTGACGAGTTACCACATTATAGATAACAGCAATGATACCATTAACGACAAAGATCCACATCGCAAAAAAATGCCACTGCCTCGCGCCCCCAAGCCAACCACCTAGAGTAATCCAATGGGGAAATTTGAAATCGAAAAGCGGTGATGCATTAAAGATTCGCATTCCGCTTGAGACCATAATCAACAATGCAATAACATTGAGCCAATGAGTGACTCGAATAATCAATGGGTGCTGAAACACTTTGGCGGGTGAGATTTTCATACGCGCCTAAAGTCCTGCATTCCAATCATAGCCTTGGTCTTCCCAATATCCCCCGGGCTTCGTATTGGTGACGACCAATTTTAATATCCACTTCGCACTTTTATACCCTAATTTCGTTGGCATGACAATGCGACAAGGTGCACCATGCTGAAGTGTCAGTGGTTTGTTGAAGGCTTCGTAGCACAGAAGTGTTTCGGGGTGTCGAGCACTTTCCATATCATAACCCTCGTAATATTTATCTGCACATTCGACCGCGATATATTTTGCGGTCGAATCAGCACCAACCCAATCAAGGAAATACCATAATGCAACACCGCCCCACTTGATATTTTGGCTCCAGCCTTCAACGCAGACGTGTTTGGAATTTTGTACTTGTTTCTGAAGCTCTTTGATCTGAGCAAGAGAATAGTATCCGGGATGTTTAACAAGCCCCGTCACAAACAGCCGCCAATTTTCGGTCGTATCCGACGGTGGGGTGTGAGTATCATAATCATTGACTCGAAATTGTGATTCAGGGGTCAGATCTTTATCTTCGATCTTTGGGGCAAGTTTGTTCTTGCTAAAAGCAGCTTGCTGAACACCATCATTGAACTTTTGAAAACTGCGAAGTCCTTGTTCTATCTTGCCCGAAGGTGTTGCATCACAAGAGCACAAGAGTATACTCAAAAAAACAGCACCAAAAAAATATAAGGTTTTTATCATGTTCTTTTCTAAACAAAGATGCAGAACAAAGGTACAGTCTTTTAGCAGGAAGTATTGCAATGGTGCACTATTCCTAATGCCAATCTATCAAGATCACAAGCAATAAAAAGAAAAAAATGAAGAAGACCCAGATACCGATGCCGATCATTACGAATCGGAATTTACGCTCACGGTTTGTCAGAGGGGGAGCCGGTAACACCGCGCTCTTTGGTTGTTAAAATATCCAGTGGGGTTGGAATGCCCACTCAAGCGATAACATCAAGATTAAAATACTGGCAACCGCAAGCGGTGCATAGGCAATCACCGATAAAAAACCTGAATCGTACTTCAAATGCATAAAATATACCGCCACTAACCCCGCTTTGACCAAAGCAAGAGCGATCAACAAAATAACCATTGGGGTCTTAGGCATACCGACCATCGTCATCCCGACCTCAATAAGGGTGAGCACCGCAAGCGCGATGAAAATCGTGATGTATGTCTTCGTATGATTTACAGGAGCGTGTTCCATAACCGCTATTATCTAGTTAGATGAGATAAACGAGTGTGAAAAGAATAATCCAGATCAGATCGACAAAATGCCAATACAATCCTGCAATTTCGACAACTTCAGCTGTATCCTGACGTTTACGGAACCAGCTAATTCCTCGAACAAAAATATACGGAGCAGCACCGGCGACCAACGGAATAAGTACGTGAGGCAAGCCGGGCCATGTTTTTGTCGGTCCGATAAATAAAAAGACTGTTACACCGAGACACACCAATCGAAAGAGATTAATAAACCAATAGTTATCTTTCTTATGCTTATCAAGTGGTCCCATCCAGAGGGCAATCGTCAGGGCTAATAAATACAGCACTCCCGAAAACACATGGATTCCATGGAAGCCCGTTAAACTAAAGAATGTGGCATCAAAAAGGCTATTGCCCATACCCATATGATCTTTGAGAATCAAATGGGAGTATTCACCATACTGAACACCCAAGAAGATCGAGCCACCGACTACGGTGACCAAGAGCCACATAATTGTTTTCTTGATATTCTTGAAGGTCGCCGCCTGAACTGCCATTACCATCGTTACGCTCGAACAGATCAGCACAAAGGTGTTGATAGCTGTTAACGGAATATCGAGTGGGTAATGCTCGATACCATGAGCGTGATTTTCCGGACCGGGCCAAAGGTCGCCGGCACCGATGCGGACGGAAATATATGCCGCAAAAAAGCCCATGAACATCAAGGCATCCTGACAAAGAAAAAGCCACATAAAGACTTTTCCCATTGGGGTTCCGGTACTGGTATAGACCGGAGCTTCTGCGTGATGCTCTTCGGAATGAGTGTTGTGTAAAGCTATCTCTGACACGGCGTGAGTATTTCAGAAATTGTGAATAACGAAGTACAAATATACGGAATTGTAGAGCACGGTGTAAAATTCGTGGATTATTGAGTAAGGGGGGTGATATTGATTGTCGCCGAAGAAAAACAAGACAGTAACTTCAACGCCAATTTTACGTTCAATCAATCACCCAATGTTAGTAATACCGGAGCGATATTCCAAACCTTTTCTTGATGCGGTTCGAACTACATTTAGTTCTATCCGCCATCGTAACTACCGGCTGTTCTTTTTTGGACAGTGTATTTCGCTTGTGGGTACGTGGCTTCAAAATACAGCTCTCGCATGGTTGGTCTATCAATTAACCCATGACTCACGAGCCCTTGGTCTGATGAGCTTTCTTGGTGCTGTTCCTATTCTGCTATTTGGTATCTATGCCGGCACTGTTGCTGACGAATACCCAAAACGCACTATCCTGATCTGGACACAATCATTCGCAGGGATATTTGCGATCGCTCTTGCAATATTTGTTGGCTTGGGTTGGACACAGATCTGGCTTCTTGGGTCGATAAACTTATTGACCGGAATTGTAATTGCGTTCGATCTACCGACTCGGCAAGCATTTGTCGTTGAGATGGTGGGTCGTGAAGATCTGACAAATGCCGTTGCATTGAATTCCGCTATTTTTAATGGAGCTCGTTTGATCGGTCCGGCTTTGGGGGCAATTATTATTTCAGCAATCTCGATTGAGATCTGCTTTTTGCTCAACGGAATTTCTTTCCTTGCGGTCATTCTTGGCTTATGGATGATGCGCTTGCCAAAAAATATCCAACGTGAAAAAAAGGTCAGGGCTGTCTCCAGAGTAACAGCAATGCGCGAAGGTCTCAACTATCTCTATGACATTCCAAATTATCGTGCATTAATGGTCTTGGTCGTTACGATGACACTATTTGCCTGGAGCTATACTGTTCATCTTCCGGTGATCGCCGTCGAAGTATTACACGGAAATTCGTCAACTTATGGTGCATTACTATCGGCAAACGGAGTCGGCGCTTTGCTTGCGGCACTGACACAAGCGGCATTCGGACCACGTTTACGTGCACGGTACGTTATTTATTTTTCGATCTTGGTGTTTGTGATCTCAATTTCATTGATACCACTCTTCGCGACGATCATTCCAATACTAATCTTGCTCGGAATGACCGGGTGGAGTATTATTACATTTTTTATCACTGCCAACTCCACGATCCAACGTTTCGTACCCGATGAACTGCGTGGCAGAGTGATGGGTATCTATTCACTTTCATTCGCAGGGCTGTTTCCCTTTGGTAGTTTGCTTGCCGGCTTCTTGGCTCATAGTTATAGTGTCGGCGTCTCGATGTGGGTTGATGCGGCAGTATTATTTGTGGTGGCAGGTCTCACCTTTCACTTTGTCCGGAAACTTCCGAGCCTCTCACAAATTGCCGAACAAACCGGTTCGAGAACTATCTCCCTCGATATTATGAAGCAAGCACTCGAAGCCTAAGACGGAACTTCTTATGTTAAGAGTTAAGTAGTATAGATGAACAAATATTTTTTTATTTCACATTATGCGTACGCTGTTATTGGTTTTAGTTGCTATCACAATATTTGGCTGCAATGATACCGGCACTCAGGTAATCGTTAATAGGATGGTCATCAGCCCGAAAGTACTGACCTATCAATCGGGTGAAACGACGAAAACACTTTCGATTACTCATACATGCACTTGCCCATTCAACTGGACTGTCGCGGTCGTTCCTCCGAACGGGGTGCTCAAAGATACCACCGGAACTTGGGATAATAGCTCTGTTCCAATTCAAATTGATCGCTCAAAGTTATTGGTGGATACCCTGAAAACACTATTGCGTATCTCCAGTACTTTTGGTGTTGATACAGTAAAAGTGACTGTTATAAAATAATCGACTACTTCATAATTCTTTAAACAGAAAAAGGCTCCGATCACTCGGAGCCTTTTTACTAGAACAAATTGAAAGAAAATTATTTCTTCTTCATTTCGTCTTTTTTCATCTCGTCCTTTTTGGTCGAGTCAACAACCGTAGTAGTCGTAGTTGTTGTTGTAGTTGTTGCAGGAGCCGGAGCTGGTGCAACCATTACAGAATCAGCGGGCTTGACTTCTTCAGCCTTTTTACCGCATGAAATAACACCAACAGACATAGCTGTCAAAGCACAAAGCACAAGGATATTACGAAGCCTCATTGTAATTACCTCAATCATTTATTAGTGAAAAAAACAAGTAATACACCCCTATTCCCTACTTTTGATGATAGGGATTCAGTTGTGCATAACTTCTTAATTAAAAACACTCAGTTGCAAATATACGGAATTTGCCGACCTAAGACAAAAAAACCGCAAAAAGCGTTTCACCTAAATTTGACGTACTTTCCTCATACTTGCCGCCTCCCTAGCGCATCCTTTGGCGCAACAGAGCAATATCTGAACCCGAAACAGCTTCCCAAACGTTGAGTGTCGTCTATGGCATTATCTATATATAACACCCTCAGTCGAAGCAAAGAGACTTTTCAACCGATCGAACCGAACAAGGTCGGAATGTATGTCTGCGGACCAACCGTCTATTCAGATACCCATATCGGACATGCTAAAAGTTACATTACATTCGATGTTGTTCGTCGTTATCTTTGCTTTCTGGGCTATAAAGTTACCTATGTCTTAAACATCACCGATGTCGGGCACTTGACCGACGACGCAGACGAAGGCGAAGACAAGCTCGTAAAGAAAGGCATCGAAACAAAGCAACACCCGATGCAGATCGCCGAGACCTACACTCGGTCTTTCTTCGACGAGATGACAAGACTCAATGTGTTGCCACCGGATATTGCTCCGCGAGCATCAGGTCATATTATAGAACAGATCGAAATTATCAAAGACCTCATCGCCAAAGGGTTTGCCTATGAAGCAGGTGGTAATGTATATTTCGAAGTCTCAAAAGATGCAGAGTACGGAAAACTCTCCGGTCGCAAAGCCGATGATCAGGAAGCCTCCGGCAGAGTCGAGACCCGAAGCGACAAGCGCAACCCGCAAGATTTTGCACTCTGGAAAAAAGCCGAACAAGGACATATCATGCGGTGGGCTTCGCCTTGGGGCGATGGATTTCCGGGGTGGCATATCGAGTGTTCGGCAATGAGCATGAAATATCTCGGCGAGACATTTGATATTCACGGTGGTGGAATAGAAAATCAGTTTCCGCATCATGAATGCGAGATAGCCCAAAGTGAGTCCTCAACCGGCAAACAATTTGTCCATTATTGGATGCACCATAATATGGTGACCGTCGATGGCAAAAAAATGGGGAAGTCATTAGGTAATTCGAGTTATCTGAAAGATCTCTTTCAGCAATTCGACCCCATGACACTTCGCTTTTTTCTTCTTCAGTCACACTATCGCAGTACCACCGAATTCAAGACCGAGGCGATCGTTGCGGCTGATACCGGGTACAAAAAATTGCTTGCAACATTTGCGAAGCTCCGCGATAAAGTTGGCGTTGTCGAGATTGGTACGCTCACAACCGAAGAGCTTGCCCATCCCATTGTCCGGCAATTTGTCGATGATATGAATGATGACTTCAATACTCCGAAAGGCATTGCACAGCTCTTCGATCTTTCGAGAATTACCAACGAAGCATTGTTGTCAGACGGTGATCCAAAGACTTTACGATCGTTGTTTCACCTCTGGAATGTTCTCGGAGGTGGAATCCTCGGCATTATACCAAACGAGCAATCTGGCAATGCTCAAAACGACGACGTGCTTCATAATGTGATCGAGACCATCATCAGCTGGCGCAAAGAAGCTCGAATCAACAAAGATTATAAAATGAGTGATGCTATTCGAAACGACCTCGAATCAGCAGGGGTATTGCTCGAAGATGCAAAAGATGGCACAACGACTTGGAGTGTAAAATAACGTATGTTTGCTTTTACATTACTCTGTTTTGTGTCGCTTTTTACGATGGTCAATCCCATCAGTATTATCCCCGTGTTCAACTCGATGACTGCATCGCTGACCCCGAAAGAAGTTAGGAGGGTGGCACTGCGTGCATCAATTACAGCCCTGATCACCCTAATCTTTTTTGCACTTACCGGACAATTTGTTTTTAAGTTCTTTCAAATTTCTATCCACAGCTTTCGTTTGGTCGGGGGTGTTATCTTCTTTATTATGGGCTACGAGATGCTTCAGGCACGTCTGACGAGAACTAACTACGACGAGCAGACAACCCGAAAGCAATATATGCAAGATATTGCTATTACCCCACTCGGTATCCCGATGATCTGCGGTCCGGGGGCTATCACCACCATTATCGTATTAATGAACCAAGGGGAGACTGTTGCTGAGCAGTCAATAGTTCTGGGAATGACGTTTTTGATTGTCTCGCTGGGATTTGTAGCACTCATCAGTGGCAATAAAATATTAAAACTCGTCGGTGAAAGTGGCAACAAAGTAGTGCTCCGCCTTATGGGACTCATCGAAATGGTGATAGCCGTAGAGTGGTTTTTTGCTGGTTTGAAGCCGATCCTTCGTGATATTTTTAAGATTCATTAAGCCCCTTGAGGGTATAGCATTACTAATTATTCACCCTTGTAACCCTTGCCAAAAGCTCCCGTAAGGGTATGAGCAGGCAAAAAAATGAAACTTTTGCCATATAAAATCACTTTACAAGCGTCAATTTTCAATGGGGTTAGACCCTGTTTATTAACGCAACTTTAGGAGGAAAAACCTACAATGCTATCCGTTAAACGTTTATTTTTCTTTGCAGCCGTTATTGCTGCTTTGCTCTCAACCGGCTCGATCAAGACATACGCACAGAAAATCGGTGTCGTAAGTGGTAACGATGTGCTCGGATCATTCGAAGATGCCAAAAAGGCAGACGAAAAGATCAAAGCTATCAGTGCGCTCTATACCGACACCTTGACCATGATGAACAAAGCCGCTCAGGAAAAAGCTGAAGGCTACAAGAAAATTCTTTCCACAATGTCTGAGGACGCTAAGCAAAAAGCTCAGGCTGAGCTTGATGTCTTAGGTCGTAACATTCAAGATTACCAAAATTCAAGATTCAACCAACAGGATGGTTTGGTTCTGAAGGCAAGAAACGAAATGGTAAAGCCAATTCTCGAAAAGATTCAGGCTGCTGTTGCTTCGATCGCCAAGAAGAAAAAGCTTGATGTGATCCTTGATAAAGGCAATGTCGTTTACGTGAACGCTGATGGCGTTACCGACATTACCGATGACGTAAAGAAAGCATTGAAGTAAGGGTAGACCTTTCTTCCCTATTTTACGGGCATTTTTTTAAGACGCGTTTGCTTCTACTATAGGAGCAAACGCGTTTTGATTTTCTCCTTAGTCGTTAATTTTATTATCGTATGAATCTTCGTCGTTATTTTAACTGTCTGGGTGTAATAGCGTTGCTGTTTATTCTTCAGCAGCAAGCATCTGCACAAAACCGCATCGCCTACGTTGATGCTATGAAGCTCTTAAAGCAACTTCCCGAAGCGATGGATGCTGAGTCGCATCTGAACCAGTTCGTTTCGCAATGGAACAAAGAGGTAGCCGATCTGGAAACCGAACTCAACCGCAAGCGGATAGACTATGAACGTAAAAAATTAATTATGAGTGACCCCGAACGCTCCGCAGCCGAACTGGATATTTCAGAATTAAAAAAACGTATTGATCAATATCGCCAGACAAAATACGGACCGAACGGCGAACTGGTTACTCAACAAGAAGGGCTGATGAAACCGGCATACGATAAACTACTCAAAGCTATTGAAGATGTTGCTCTTGAATCAAAGTATGATTACGTTTTCGACAAAAGTTCGAAAGAGATTGCCCTGCTCTACACCAATGCAAAATTTGACCTGACAAATGCCGTCGCAAAAAAACTCGGTCTTGAAACAAACGATATTTTCAGTGTTCCGTTGATTAATAACACGAAACAGCAACAACAGACAAATATGCCTCCGCCGGACCAACGTGGTCAGCCACAGCCGCCGTCACAAACCGACCCCTCAAGAAGACCGCCAATTCAACTTGACCCGCAAGCACAGCCGCACTAAAACGTATTGTTATGCTACTTCACGAGCTTGCAAAAAAGATTGACATCGTAAGAATTGACGGAAATGCCGAAGGCATTGAGATTACTTCGGTCGCAACGATTACCGATGCGAATGAACATACTATCAGTTTTATTGCAAATCCGACATACGAACATTTTATTTCCGAGACGAATGCTCGTGCTGTTATTGTCGGTTTAGAATTTGTCATGCCTGAAAAATCTGGTACAACACCTCGATTACTCCGGTGCGAAGACCCATATTTAGCCTTTGCAAAAGCATCGGCAATATTAAATCCGAGAATATCGGTTTTTTCAGAGCGGCTTGACCGAACTGCCGTGATCAACCCCGATGCCGTAATCGCTTTGACAGCTACCATTGGGGCTCATACATTTATTGCACATAATGTTGTGGTCGGCGAAGGAACGGTCATCCATCCGAACTGCACTATCTATGACGGCGTAACAATCGGAGCGAATGTAGTCATCGGCGCAGGGACTGTCATTGGTTATGATGGGTTTGGTTTTGCGAAAAGTAGTGACGGAAGTTATTTCAAAGTACCTCAAACCGGAGGCGTGGTCATCGAAGATGATGTCGAGATCGGCGCCAACTGTACAATAGATAGAGCTGCGATAAGCAACACCATTATTCGTCGTGGTGTGAAACTTGATAATCTGGTGCATATCGCTCATAACGTCGAAATTGGTGAAGATACTGTCATTGCCGCGCAAACAGGAATCTCCGGCTCCACAAAGATCGGTAAAGAAAATCAGATCGCCGGCCAGGTCGGAATGATCGGACATATCCATACAGCAGATGGAGTTACGATCATCGCACAATCGGGAGTATCAAAATCTTTAACGAAACCCGGAGTTTATCAAGGAGCACCGGCAAAAGAAGTGCGAAAAGCATTTCGACAAGAAGCCGCTCTCCGTATGCTTCCTGACCTTCTGGAGAGAGTGCGGATATTAGAAGAGAAACTTCGCAAGGCGCAGAAGTAGTTATACCAAAATTCGTTACTATATTTTTTACATCGTACCCAAATGCCAAACACTATTGGTGACTACCAAACACTTGAATGTTCGATTGATGCTCTCGTAGCGACGATCACGATCAACCGTCCGGAAAAATTAAATTCACTTTCGTCGGCAGTACTTGATGATCTGCGACATTTAGTCACAGATTTGAGAATGCGCGACGACGTCCGATCAGTCATTATTACCGGCAAAGGCGGAAAGGCTTTCGTAGCCGGAGCTGATATTTCAGAACTCGCAGCACTCAATGATCCCGAAGAAGGGCGAGAATTTGCGCTGATGGGACAGTCCGTTTTTAGCTTGATCGAGACTTCTCCAAAACCATTTATCGCCGCCGTCAATGGATTTGCTCTTGGCGGAGGCTGTGAATTAGCGTTAGCTTGCCATATTAGAATTTGTTCGGACAATGCAAAATTCGGACAGCCCGAGGTAAATCTCGGTATTATTCCGGGGTATGGCGGCACCCAACGCCTGACGCGTGTTCTCGGCAGAACAATGGCTACTGATCTGATCTTAACCGGAAGGCAAATGGATGCTCGCGAAGCACTCGAACAAGGTCTCGTTGCTCGTGTGGTCCCTATCGACGACCTACTCCCGACGGCTGTGTCAATGGCAATGACGATAGCATCGAAAGCACCACTGGCAATCAGTGCTGCTCTCGAATGTATCGTTGAAGGAATAGATGAATCTATTGATGAGGGTCTTGGCAGAGAAGCCGAATGTTTCGGACAGCTTACCACCACCGCTGATTTTCATGAAGGCACGTCTGCTTTCCTTGAAAAACGCAAAGCTCAATTCCAAGGAAAATAAAAATGTCTCTCTAATATGAGCCCAGACGAGCTTCGGTATTATTATGCATTATATCTTTGCGACGGTATCGGCGCACAACGATTGATCGCCCTCAGAACCTATTTTGGGGATGCAGAGCGTGCCTTTAAAGCTTCGGCTAAACAACTCGAAAAAACCCCGGGCTTTGGTCCCAACCTTGCAGAACAATGTGTTGCCTCAAAAACCGAGGCACTCGAAACTGCTGAGAATCATTTAGATATGATAACTCAAGATATTTCTATTCTTACTTTTTTTGATCAAGCATACCCGGAGACACTCCGAAATATTTTTAATCCCCCGGCATTATTGTTCTATAGCGGAAATATCGACTTGCTATCGTCAGATAGAAATATTGCGGTTATTGGTACTCGAACGATCACCGATTATGGCAGACGTATCACTACAGAATTATGCAAAACATTTGCACAACACTCTGTCACGGTCACCAGCGGTTTCGCAACAGGAGTCGATACCGTTGCACATCGAGCTGTTTTTGATGCGGGTGGTTCGACCATTGCCGTGCTTGGTTCAGGAATAAATGTGATCTACCCGGCATCTAATAAATCATTTGCCAAGGAGTTGATCGCCTCCGGGAGAGGCTTAATCGTTTCCGAGCTTGCTTACGGGGCACGACCCGATGCAAAGAATTTTCCATGGCGCAATAGAATTGTCAGCGGACTTGCTTCGGCAAGCGTTATTATCGAAAGTGATGATCGAGGAGGGTCAATGATTACCGCTTCGATCACCCTTGACCAAAATCGAGAGGTCTTCGCACTTCCCGGAGATGTTGACCGTCCGATGAGTCGAGGACCCAATTTATTACTTTCCGAGAACCGGGCAAGACCTTTTCGCTCCGCTGTTGATATCTTAAAGGCGATGGAATGGCTAGATTCAGACTCAAAAAACACCCAAAAACCTAAGAAAAACAACCGTGTTGGGTTGTCGGCAATTCAGGAGCAACTCGTTGCTATTCTTGATCTTGCCGGTGAACCAATCTATATAGATGCTGTCGTAGAACGAAGCGGTGTTGATGTCCAAACAGCACTGGTACAACTATTGGAATTAGAGTTCAATGATGTTATCCGGCAATTACCCGGAAAACACTTTTCCATTATTTTTTAAAAAATAGTTTGTAACCTTTTGGGGGTCAAGTGGTCTTTTGTATGGTGGGGTAGAGTTTTTTGCGTATTTTAGTATTTCAAAATTCGCCTGCTCCACACGGAAATCGGTGAATAAAGCCACGAAACGGGTTTTTTGACTTGAATGATCCTAAACTGTACTGGATGATCATTGGGTCTTAAGGCACGAAAATTTTCTAATTCATAACTTCATCAGTACAATTAATCACAGAACAAGATGAAAAATCGGCTACTATCTCTTGCACTTCTGGCGTTGGTGAGCGTAATGCTTTTCGGAGCAGATCGTTCGTTTGCGCAGGGAAGCCGCCGCGGTGAGCCCAACGTTCTTTCAACAGGCTACTATGCTGTTGATACGGACGATGACGCTCCATTGCCATGGCGCCCGAACTATTACTTTGTTGATACTTCGTATCAACCTTTCCTCTGGCATCGTGTCAGAAGCGGTCCGCGTCAGTTCTCTGCTCCAGGCGAACAGAATTATTTCTTCTATCGTCCGGATCAAGTCGCGAATCTCAACACGATGGATACTATTGACAATTGCTTGGCAGGTCCGCTTCCTATCGGATTTACCTTTAATTTCTTTAGTCAAAATTATGACTCGGTCACCATTTCTTCAAATGGGTATCTTGGGTTCCGTCCACGTTCTGAAGGCTTAGCCGGTTCGCCACCGTTATATTCACAGCCGAATAAACAGTCTCCGATCGCTGATATGAAGAATACGCCGAGCGGAGTTCCTCAAGGTATCATTGCTGCAATGTTTGCTGATCTTGCATTCGTCACCGGCAATGACTCAACAAAAGTCTACGTTCGTACCAGCCCTGCGCTTGATACATTCTATGTAAATTTTTATAATTTACGTATGAGCACGTTATCTGGTCATCAGAACTTCATCGAAAACGGTCGTGGTAGAGATGCTCTGTTCATCCAAAAGATGCAGGTCGTATTTACTCGTACTGACTCAAGCGTTCAGATCAACTATGGTCCGTTCGCCGGTCAGATCTTTACATTGCCTGTTGTTACTGCTGCTCGTGTATTCCAGCGCAACTCAACAATCGGTGTAATGAATGAGACCCGTGCAGAATTCACATCGGTCAATACCGGAACCCATTCTGGTAAAGGTCGTTGGGATGCAACATCGAATATCAATTGTAAGATTTGTAACAAAGATTTCAAACAAGGCGGACAGTATGCTGTAAAGCTTGTTCGTTGGAAAAACATTGTTCGCGCTATCTCAGTTGATTTCCCGACACGTAACTACGAGATCTGTCTCGGAACAACAGTCGCTCCGAAGGCAACATACAAGAACGTCAGTTTGAACACGCAAACGTTCAAAGTGAAATTCCAGATTCGTAACGTTGTAACAGGCGTTGCTGTATATGGTCGTGTGTTTACCCTTAATAGTGTATTACCTTCAGGTCAGGTTTCAACTGCAACGGGTGATTTTGCTACCTATGCAACCAACCCGAACATCTTGAACCAGCTCGGAACCTTCAATGCTTGCGCAGTTGCTACGAGCTATGATGGTAACGATAACTATATCGGTGACCGTTGGCCTTTTGACGATACCGTTTGTATTCGTGTATTCGGTATTCGTACAACAGCACTTCCGTTTAACGATCCTTCAGATAACTACGCTGCAACGATCAACTTTGCACTTCCTGACCAAACGAAGTGGGTTGCTATCGGACCGACCGTAGAAGAAGGTGATATTAATACTTTTGATCCGCCACCACCACGTTATGAAGCAGGTAGCGGCGTAGGAACCAACCAAATGTTGGATCCTGTGATTATGTTCGATCGTCTTGATCAAGCTGGTAATATTTACAGCGGTACACGTACCGGTGATACACTCATCAGCTTCCCGTTCAATATCGGTGGTCAGACCAAAGGCTCTGTTGCTTTTGATTATCAGAGAACCGGTAAGATCAACTTCCCACTCTATTGGGATGGAAACGTACTTCAGGGTGCGGAAAAAACAATGTTGAACTCCAGCAACTCAGTAGTTCGTGCCGGTGATTCAATGATTATCGAATTCAAAAAACCTGCTGAGCCTGCCTGTAACCCGTCAGCGGGTGGTTGGGTACAAGTTGGTCAGATTGATGGTGGTAATGATTTCGAGTTCCAGCACTATAGTGTACGTCTCGATGCATTCAGTACTCCGTCATTTACTTATTTGACGAATAATTTCCGTTTCCGTCTTCGCTTGAAGGCAAACGATAACGGCGCATATCCTCCGGATGATGATCCGGATGCATGGTTCGTCGATAATCTTTCTTTGCAAGTACCACGTAAACCAGAGATTGAAGTAATGTGGGTTCGCGCTGTCACGCCTTACACACATTTACCAATGTCACAAGCGGTTTCGCTTCCGGTCTATGTGCACTTAGCAAATAATTCTTCTGATGTGGCTATCGCATTCCCTGTTCGCGTTCAGATCCTTGATCCGAACCAAAACACGGTGTATTGGGCGTTGCAGACTGTTACCTCGCTCCGCGCAGGTACTGATACAACAATCACGATGCCGGCTTGGAATGCTCAGAATGCCGGTACGGGCGGTATGTTCCGTATCCATGCATTCCTTGCTACATCTTCGTATGATTCTTATACACAGGATAATGGTACATACACAGACTTCTTCCTTGATGCCGGTCAGCCGGGATCACCGCAAGAATTTGCTTATGATGACGGTAGCAACGACGCTCCTGGAACAGCACTTGTTGATTTGACTGCATCAGGTAGTGGTTCTGCAAGAATCATTTCACAGCAACAGTCACGTGGTGTTGGTTATCATGATCTTTCTGGTAGTATGGCTATGAAGTTCCGTTTGATCACCAAAGATACTCTCTATGGTCTTCGCGTATACTTCGCAGCCGGTAACCAGGCAGATGATCCGATCCGTTTGACGATCTTCAAGGGTAAAGAAGGAAGCTGTATCCCAGGACAGGATACCGTATTCAATGCATTGATCCCAGAGACCCGTAAAGGTCAGCTCTTCGATCAATACTGGCCGTATTACTTCCCAACTCCGATCGTATTGGCACCTGGTATTTATTGGGCTTCTGTAAGTCAGTTGTCTTTGAACAACTACTTTATGGGTGCTGATATCTCTCGTGGTGGTGGTCGTATCGTTGTCACAAGCCCACAGGTACCAATCATTCCGCCGATCTATAGTGATCCGTTCGGAACGAATATTGGTCAGGATCTCAACATTGGTGATATCTCTTGCGTCTATGCAATGGAAAATATTGCCAACAGTGGTAACTGGGCACTTTGGACACCGGGTAGCGGCTTCTGGCCTCCGATGTATCCATCGGCATTCAGCAACTACCTCGCATGGGGTACTTATATCTGTAATCCTTGCGGAGATGGATTCTTTGCACCGTTCTATTGGAACAATGCAGGTTCGTACAATCCTATGATTCGTACAATGGTTAGCCAAACCGGTATCTTGCCGGTCGAGCTTACTTACTTGCATGGCAAAAACGATAACGGCAAAGCTGTTCTCACATGGGCTACCGCTCAGGAAAAGAACAACCAAGGCTTCTTCGTAGAACGCCGCCGTGTTGACCAAGCTGACGGATTCTTCGAAAAGATTTCATTCGTCAATGGTAAGGTTAACTCTAATACCGAAACCGGATATTCATTCGTTGATCGCAACGTCACACCTGGTACATATACCTATCGCTTGACCCAGATGGATCTTGATGGTAGCCAACATGTCACCAATACGGTTAATGTTGAGATCGGTGCTCCAACGAACTTTACGTTGGAACAGAACTATCCGAATCCGTTCAATCCGTCAACTGACATCAGCTTCACATTGCCTGAAGGCGCACCAACCAAACTCGTGATCTATAACACGCTTGGTCAGGTCGTCCGTACGCTTGTCGATGGTTATGTCAAGACCGGTACTACAACCGTTCATTTTGACGCGAAAGACGATGCCGGTAACGAACTCGCAAGTGGTTCGTACCTCTACAAGATCAATAGCGGATCCTACACAGCGACCCGTAAGATGAACTTGTCGAAATAATCGCTCAAGAGATCATTAACAAAAAGCCCCGCTCATTACGAGTGGGGCTTTTTTGTTTTTAAAAGAAATGAAATAGAAAAGGAAATGAAAATAAAGTATAATTAATCAAGAAGGAGTTTATCCGCCAATTACACCACGATCGGAGTTACGATAAAAATCGAGGATCACTTGTACCTCAGCAATATTCAAATGCTGATTTGTTTCGATGGTAGTCATTGCATCAGTGAAATTCAAACCTGCGAAATAAATAGTTTTATATGCATCCCGAATGTTCTGAATAGCCTCTTTCGTAAATCCTCGGCGCTCTAATCCGATTTTATTGACACCAACAAAACGCGGGGGTTCGTCTGCGATCAACGAATAAGGCGGTGCATCTTTGGTGAGCATTAACGCAGCACCTACCATTGAGTACGCACCGATCATTGAGAATTGATGAACACCGGTAAGACCGCCGATCGTTACGAATGAACCAACCGTGCAATGCCCGGCTACTTGAACGGCATTCGAAAGAATCACGTGATCGCCGATCAAACAATCATGTGCAATATGAGAATATGCCATAATTAAGCAATTACTTCCCACTTTGGTGATAGAGTCGTGTGTACCGGCTTTTGAAGTTGTCGAATGAACGGTTGCTCTGTGGATCGTAGCAAACTCTCTGATAGTAGTATGATCGCCAATCTCGACATACGTTTTTTCCGAACCGCTGAATTTGAGATCCTGTGGGACATTTGCAACAACTGCGCTATGATGGACCACACATTCTTTGCCGATTCGTGCACCCGAGGCGATGAAAGCATGATGTGAAATGCTCGTTCCCTCGCCGATGACTACATCCCCATCAATGATTGCATAAGCACCAATTTCTACTCCATCAGCAAGTTCTGCTGTGGGATTAACAATTGCCGTCGGATGGATCTTCGTTGCCACTATTTCGCTTCCTCACGATCAACAATGGCAGCCATTAACTCGGCTTCGGCGACAAGTTGGTTATCGACAAACGCTTGTCCGGAGAGTTGAAAAGATTTTCCTCTGTTGCGAATCAACTTTACTTCGAAGACTAATTGATCGCCGGGTGTGACAGGCTTACGAAATTTAGCTTTGTCGATCGCCATAAAATATACCAACTTCGAGCTTGGGTCGCCCAGCGAACCAAGCATTAGCATTCCACCGGTTTGTGCCATTGCTTCGAGAATGAGCACACCGGGCATAATAGGATTGCCGGGGAAATGTCCGGTGAAAAATGGCTCGTTATAGGTGACATTCTTAATGCCCACAATGCGCTCGGCGCCGGGCTCAAGGTCAAGTTCAAGAATTCGATCAACCAGTAAGAAGGGATAGCGATGCGGCATAATGCGCTCGATCGCAGTGATGTCAAAGATCGGTGCACCGGGAGTATATTTCTTTAGATGCTTTTTCTTCTTTAAGATTGTCCGAAGTTTTTTTGCAAACTCTACATTCGATGCATGCCCCGGTCGGGCAGCCAAGATCTGTGCTTGTATGGGAGCCCCCACGAGCGCTAGATCACCAAGAAGGTCAAGGAGTTTGTGACGAGCCGGTTCGTTCTTGAAACGAAGTGGTTTATTATTCAGTGTACCATGCTGACCTAAGATGACAGAGCCTTCAAGACCCAAACGTTTTGTCAGTGCATCTATTGTTGCTTGGGTCGGATTTCCATCAACGATGACAATTGCATTATCAAGATTGCCGCCTTTTATCAGTCCTTGATCGCGAAGCATTTCGACTTCGTGCAAGAAGCAGAACGTCCGTGAAGGGGCAAAATCAGTAATAAATTCCTTTTCGAGCGAGAACAACCCCGTATGCTGGCTGCCGAGTGCGGGATTATTATAATCAACCATCACTGTCATCCGGTAATCGTTCGGCAACGGCAATGCGACGATCTCTACGCCCTTTTCTTCGTTGGAGTAAGAGATGGTGCTGTCAATGACCAGATAACCTCGTGGCGCGTCTTGCTCTTCAAATTCTGCGCTGAGCAATGAGTCAACATAGGGTGTGGCACTGCCATCTCCGACAGGAGGCTCATTTGCAGTGAGTTCAATCCGAAGGTTATCTATCTCCAAGCCAACTACGGCGGCTAAGACGTGTTCGACCGTATGAACACTTGCCCCGTTATGTGAGAGGGTAGTCCCACGAGAAATATCCGTGACGAAATCTGCTAGAGCCGGTATTTCCGGTACGCCTTCGAGATCGCGACGGACAAAGCGAATACCGTAATCGGCAGCCGCAGGGTGAAACTCCATCGTACAGGAATTGCCGGTATGAAGACCGACACCTTCGAGCCGTACGACCTTTTTTATCGTTCGTTGATTTGCGCGCATAGTTGTGTCTAACAAAAATACCAATGGAAAGATAACCCCACATCAAATTCGCAAACAAAGATTTAGGGCTTCTTCACGGCTGAGTTGGGGTTTTCCTTCGTAGATTTGTTTATATTGTTTTGTAAGGGATTTCTACCCTGATAGAATTTTGGTATATTTATAGTTACAATATGACCATTAGATCGACGTTAGTATTTCTTACGGCACTGGTTGTGATCTCCGGATGTCGTCCTTCGCAACAGACCCGTCGCGGGGATCAGTCGCAAGCCAAAGGTGCAGTAGCGTCTCAAACCAAAATGATGGATTCGCTCTTGATGGTGCAAAACAAGCTCATTACGGTTGTTGATACTATGTCAGGCATCATCAGTCAAGATCGCAAACGCATCTCCGAGCTTGAGCGTGAGATAATGAAGCTAAAGAGTATCATCGAAGAACGAGCACTCAATGGCAATCAAGTTACAGCTCCGTCACTTCCGCCATCCGGCTCTCTCCAGCAAGCTCAGCCCGATCGTAATGTCACCGGTGCTCCGATACCGCCACCACAGGCTATGGTGACAACCACACCGCAAAATGACGAATATACTTCTGCGCTGAGACAATTTAATAACGGCAAATATAATGATGCACTAACTGCATTTGATGATCTTTATCGGAAAGACCGCAGCTCACCACTTGCGCCGAATTATCTTTATTGGAAAGGCGAATCGCTGTATGCAATGGGCGAGTATAGCGAATCGATCAGAGCATTTCACGAATTGTTAGATAATTTTCCGGAATCAATGAAAGCCGATGATGCTGAATTTAAGATCGCCGCAGCTTATGAAAAAATGGGCGAACGTACGAATGCAAAAGCTGCCTATCAGCGTTTATTGCTTTCGTTTCCCGATACTGAGTACCGGGCAAGAGCAGAAGCTCGGCTCAAGAAATTAAATTAACTGATATTAGCAATGAAGAACCATTCAAAATTCATCGTTGTCCTGACATTCTGCTGTGCGATCATCTCGCTTAGCTCAGTGGCATCGGCACAAGAACAAGGCGATGTGCTTGATCCTCAGGAAAGCTCGACACTGCCGACACTCTTTTCAGTAAAACTTTCCGGGGGCTATGGGCTCGGTCGGGGCAGACAATTATATGGCAACAACGGAGCCGACAAAATCTTTTGGAGCACCGGTCAAGGGGCAAAGATGGATATGGCATTTGATATCCCATTGCTTCCTATTGATTTGCTCAATTCCGATGGCGAAGCCTACGGACCTGAAAAGATACCGTATGTCGGGCTTGAACTCGAATTTGCAACCGGCTATCATCTTTCGATCGGTGGTACCACCAACGATCAACTTCCCTCGGGCGGTTTTGTGACCACCACTCGTACGAGTACCTATATTCCAATCACCCTTGGCTTTAATGCCCGGACATCGTTTGGCGCAGGGTTGCCCTCGGTTTATATCGGTGTCGGTGGTGGTATTCATATCAAAGGTATCTATGAGGATAATATTTCCTATTCAAATTCGACTCAAACTGCAAAAGTTACTTACGATCCGCCATTGCCGTTTGAACTCTATGGTGCTATTGGTATGGAGTTGCCACTGCTGTATTCACCGGAAGACGGAAATAGTGCGATAGACTTATTTGCACAACTTCGCTTGAGTGAGGTTACTAATTATATCTACCAATATACTTACACATCGTTCGACGGAACAAGTACCGTTGCTAAAACCACCGGCGACCCTGCTCGTACGGGATCAAATGTTGCACTCAGTCTTGGTTTTAAGATTAATCTTTATTAAAGGAGCAAACGTATGAACATCAATCGCTTTTCTCTCTTGCTCCTTTGTGTAGTCTTGATTGTCAGTTGCGACTCTTGCAGACCGAGGGGTGCAAAAACTGCTAAGAATACAAAACAGCAACAAAAACCAACCACACCACCATCGAACTCGCCCACAGCGGCGCAAGTAATGAATCGTGCTGATAGTGTCCTTGCAAAAGTGAATGCACTTTCCGCCTCCGAACTTGATGTTGCACATATCAAATCCGAAGACTACCCACGTACTCCGTGGGGTGCGAATTATGTCCCTCGCCCCGACTTGACAGCTTACTCTAATTATGAAGCAGCACTTGCAGCATTTAATGGTGGCGACTATGACCGATCGATCGGCTTACTATCACAGATCGCAACCAGCGGCCGCCCACCGGAATTAGTACCGAATTCCTATTACTGGATCGGCGAAAGCTACTATGCGCTCGGCAGATATGCCGATGCATTGCCCTACTTTGAATATACCACCAAAGCCGGACCCAATTATAAGCGTGAGCAAGCATTTTATAAACTGGCTCGTGCAAATTATACCATTGGCAATACTCAAGCAGCTTCGATGTGGTACGACCGCCTTCGCGCCGAGTATCCGACGACACAATATGGCAAGACACTCAAGAAATTGGGTGTACAATAAGATCGGTGATATACGGAATGTTCCGGAGCATTGCGAAGTTACTTTTATCCTGTTATCATTTTTTTAATGAAAACCATCGTATGAATAAATATTTTTCAGTTGTTACCGCTGTTGTTGTACTTACATCAGCAACGTTTCTCTCGTCTTGCAAAAAAGAAGGTGTCGCCGAAGGCAATGATATTATCATCGGAGAATATGCCTCGATGACCGGACAGACTGCCACATTTGGGCAGTCGGTTCATGCCGGTGCGGTACTGGCGATTGACGAAATTAATCAGGGCGGCGGAATCATCGGAAAGAAAATCGTACTCAAAAGTGAGGACGACCAATCAAAGACCGAAGATGCTACTGCTGCTGTACAAAAATTGATCAACCGCGACAAAGTGATCGCGTTGCTCGGCGAAGTTGCTTCGAGCCGTTCGAAAGCCGGCGGACCGATTGCCCAGCAAAGTAAAATCCCGATGATTTCACCGGCTTCGACTAACGAAGACGTTACGAAAATCGGCGATTATATTTTCCGTATTTGTTTTATTGATCCATTCCAAGGCAATGCCCTTGCATCGTTTGCAAAAAAATCGCTTGGTGCAAAACGCGCTGCTGTATTGCAAGATACCAAACAAGATTACTCTATCGGTTTGGCGAATGCATTCCGTGAGACATTCCGTAAAAGCGGTGGCGATGTCGTCAGCGAGCAAGCCTACTCATCGGGTGATAAAGATTTCCGCTCTGCTTTGACATCTATTCGTGCTACCAACCCCGATGTGATTTTTATTCCCGGATATTATAATGAAGTATCGTTGATCGTTCGTCAGGCTCGTGAGCTTGGCATCACCGTGCCGCTATTGGGTGGCGACGGTTGGGACTCCGACGAACTCACCAAAGGTGCCGAACAACAGTTCAACAACACCTATCTTTCCAATCACTTCTCGGTCGAAGATCCGGATGCAGCGGTTCAAAATTTCGTAACGAAATATAAAGCCAAATTCCAAAAAGATCCGGATGCTATGGCAGCTCTTGGCTATGATGCGGCTCGCATTTTAACCCAAGCGATCACCCGTGCCGGCTCAACCGATGCTGCTAAGCTTCGTGATGCTATCGCTGCAACAAAAGACTTTAACGGCGTCACCGGCAAGATCACCCTCAATGCACAACGAAATGCAGAAAAACCGATCACCATTCTAAAAATTGTTAATGGTAAATATCACTTCGCACAACGTATTGGACCAAACGGCGAAACACAAACCGACTTCAAAACCGGCGACACTCCGGTGACAGCCCCCGCGAAATAAACTTGTTTCTATTACGATCAAAAGGGCGGTGCAAACACTGCCCTTTTTTATTGCTTCAAAAATGTAATGATATTTTCATTCACAACAAGCGAAGAACCAAATGTTCTAATGGAGTAGAAGCGTTAAGATTACTTCGGAATGTATAATCTCGTGTGCCTCTGAGGCAAGAATCTGAGGATCCCATCTCGATTTATTGGTATCTTTGTTAGTAATATTTTGTGTAATACATGGGAGAAATACTCCAGCAGCTGGTAAATGGCATTTCGCTTGGCGCGATCTACGCGTTGATAGCGCTTGGCTATACGATGATTTATGGTGTACTCCGATTCATTAATTTCGCTCATGGTGATATTTTTATGATCGGTGCTTTCTCCGGTTATTTTGTGGCTAATGCTGTCTCGCACATTTTGCCGACCGGTAGTATTGGTGCTGTCATCGTTGTGTTTGTTGCGTCAATGACTATCTGTGCCTTGCTTGGTGCCTTGATTGAGTACCTCGCCTACCGACCACTTCGCAAACGCCCCAAGCTTACCGTACTTATTACTGCTATCGGAGTCTCGCTTTTTTTGGAGTATCTTTCACAATTACTCTTCGGTGCTACACCCCGTGGATTCCCTGAGATCATCTCGAACCATGCACTCATTAAATCAAAAGCCGTAACGATCGATGTTGTTGGTGCTGTCGTGATCATCACTTCCTTTACATTGATGCTTGCGCTTCGAGTGATCGTCATGAAAACAAAAATCGGCACTGCAATGCGCGCGGTCAGTTTCAACCAACAAGCCGCCAGCTTGATGGGTATTAATATCTCAAAAGTGATTACGTTTACGTTTATGACAGGCTCTGCGCTTGCGGCTGCCGGCGGAGTGCTTTATGCAGCACAATATCCAAGCATTGACCCATTGATGGGTATCTTACCCGGACTCAAGGCATTCGTAGCGGCTGTGCTGGGTGGTATCGGAAATATTACCGGTGCGGCACTTGGTGGAATGATCATCGGTATTGTTGAGTCGTTTATCGGAGGTACCTTTCTTTCGACCTATCGTGATGCGATCGTCTTTGCGATTTTGATCGGCATCTTAATATTCAAACCGAGCGGTATTCTGGGCAAGAACGAAGTGGAAAAAGTATAATGCGACCACAACTCATATTCGCATTGATCTTCGCCGGTCTCATCGGGCTTTCGCTAGTAACCGGTAAAATTGATCCGTATTATTACACGGTCATTATTTTTATTGGCATCAACATCACGATGGCAACGAGCCTGAATCTGATCAACGGTTTCACCGGTCAGTTCTCACTTGGTCATGCGGGATTTATGGGCGTCGGGGCGTATGTCTCGGCTATCGCTTCCACTTTTCTTACGACACACGGCTTAGGCACGGAGGTGATGGGCGGTGTACCCGTGATGGCAATTGCGTTATTAGTCGGTGGTCTTGCCGCCGCATTAACAGGACTCGCCGTCGGCATACCCAGTTTACGTCTCAAAGGCGATTATCTTGCAATTGTTACACTCGGCTTTAATGAGATTATCCGCGTCATCATTCAGAACGTAGATTTTAAGATCGACGGTATATCCTACGTCGGTGGTGCACGCGGTTTTGCAGTGCCACAGCTTTCTTCGTTCTTGTGGGTGTTCGGCATTGCGCTGGTTGCAATTTATTTTGTCGAGAATTTGATCAACTCGACCTACGGTCGCGGCTTTCTTGCGGTACGCGATGACGAAGTCGCCGCCGAAGCAATGGGGGTGCATACAACGCGTTTCAAAGTTCGTGCCTTCGTGATCGGTTCTTTTTTTGCCGGAATCGGCGGTGGATTATTCGCACATTTTATTCAATACATCACGCCCGACAATTTTACATTCCTGAAGTCAATCGAGATCGTTGTGATGGTGATCCTCGGTGGAATGGGATCTACCTACGGTGTCATTCTTGCGGCGATATTACTTACTATTATGCCCGAAGCACTCCGTGAGTTCTCGGAATATCGAATGATCATCTATTCGCTGATGCTGATCGTGTTAATGATTGCCCGTCCGCAAGGGCTCTTCGGCAGCGAAACATTCACACGATTCTTTGCTAAACGCAAAGCGGCAGCAAACAAAGTATAAATCGAAATGGAACGCCTCTACTCACCTTGGAGAAGCAAATACATTGACACGTTCAAAGGAAAGTCCGAGACCGAAAACAGCTGTATCTTTTGCTCGGCTCTTGCCGGCTCCAATGATGAAGAACGTCTTGTGATCCATCGCTCAACAGAAGCATTCGTTATAATGAATTTGTATCCGTATAATAGCGGACATTTGATGATTGTCCCTAACCGTCATACAGCAAATTTTTCATCCCTGAGTATTTCCGAGCTTGCTGAATGCACTAATCTTCTGCAAGTAAGCCAACAAGCATTGCAGACACTTTCGACACCTCACGGATACAATATCGGAATGAATATCGGTCGCTCCGCCGGAGCCGGTATCGAAGATCATTTGCATTGGCATATCGTCCCACGTTGGAATGGTGATACCAATTTTATGCCCACCATTGCTGATATTAAAATGGTCTCCGAGGATATGCAAAGCCAACATAGCCAACTTTCACAGATTTTTAAGAATATTCTCGCAGGTGTGTTGTAACTTTTGGGAAAGGAGTGAAGTTATTCAATAACTACTAAAATCGTAATCCTATGAAAAGTTTATACATTTTTGCATTTCTGTTCGTCAGTATGTGTTGCTCAGTTGCATCAGCAACAAGCCTAAAGATCGACTCGGTCTTTGCAGATTCGATCTATGCACAAGGTGTTTCCGGTGTAAGCTCGCCTGAAAATGCACTCGGGAAGCCGGACAATAAGTTTGCTGTTATCAGTGGCAACGCACCGCTGTTTGATCTTGCATTTCGGCGCCATAACGGGATTATTGCAAAGCCGATCCTCATCCCGATCTTACCAAAATCAAAAATTGTCATTTGGGGAAGAAAGGACAAAGAAGTCGATAGCTCTGCCGGACAAATGACACTCTATAAAACTGACCAATTCGGCGCTTTGGAATATTCAACCGAATTAACTCCTTTTTATTTACAAGATGGTATAAATATTTATCAAGTACCCGACAGTCAATTTTCCTATATGGAATTTAGTCTTCCGGGGCTTGGCACTTCGAACGGTGCAAAAAGTTATTCGATCGATGCCGTTGCACTCGTCGAGGATACATTTGATATTACCGGTGTCACTCAAAACCAAATAAGTGTACAACGCTCCGGCATCAGACTAAACTATCCCAATCCGTTCGAGGGGAAGACAATAATTGATTATTCGCTAATGCAGAGCGGAAATATTGAATTATTGATCGTTGATGTAAATGGCATTGAGCACGGACGCGCCGATCTTGGCTATCAAAATGAAGGCTTACATTCATTCGAGTTTATGACGAATGATCACGGCTTATTTTTTGTCCGATTATTTATCAATGGCATACCGTCAGGCAATCCGTTGAAGATCATTTCGCGTTAACTACCATAGAAGTTCACTGTAATCGCAAACGGTGGTTCACCGTTTGCGATTTTTTATTTTCTATGAGTATATCTATCGTTTGGCTCCGTCGCAATCTTCGTCTTGATGATAACAACGTTCTCGCTCGTGCAGTACACGAGTCCGAACAAGTCGTACCATTGTATTTGTGGGATAGTGTGCTTAGTGCAAATCAATCTCCGAATCAACTTGGGTTTATCAGTGAATCGGTCGCTGAGTTAATCACTGCCTTCGAGAAAGCTGGTTCGCGTCTGGTCATTCGTAATGGGAATGTCAACGATGAACTTACAAAGCTCATCAAAGAAACTGGCGCAACGGAAGTGTATATCGACCGTAATTATGAATCGCATGAAATCAAACGCGACCGCGATTGCAAAAAAATACTTGCTGAGCTTGGTGTGGCATTCGTTGAAATAAAAGAGAACGTGCTCTTCGATAGCGGCGAAGTAAAAACAAAAGAAGGGAAACCGTATACTGTTTTTACGCCATTCAAAAAATCAGTCTGGGAAAGAATTGCCGCCGAGTCTGCCGAAACGATCTGTCCAAACAATTTGAAGCCGACAAAAAATATTGCCTCCCTTGAAACCCATACACTGCCTGATCTTTCATCGTTCGAACAATCAACATTCTCCGAAGAGAATGCAAATTGGTGGAAGCATCGAAGCACAAAAAAGCTGGGGTAGCTTTAAAGAATTGGGAATAAAAAACTACAAAGCCAACCGTGATGGTCTTGCTTTGAGTGGCGGCACTTCAAAGCTCTCTCCACACTTAAGATTCGGGACGATTTCGATTCGCAAACTTGCCCGTGAGGCATTATTGCTTTCGCAAGATGTAGATTATTCCGAAGGCGCTAACACCTACCTTAGTGAATTGCTTTGGCGCGAGTTCTACTATAATATTTTAATGTCGTTTCCAGAAGTCGAATACTCTGCATTTCAGAAAAAATATGATGGGATTCGGTGGCAGCAAAACGATATTTTTCTTGAAGCATGGAAATCAGGTAAGACGGGTGTGCCGATTATTGATGCGGCGATGCGTGAACTGATCGAAACAGGTTGGATGCATAACCGTGCACGGATGATCGTCGCAAGTTTTCTGACCAAAGACTTGCTGATTAGTTGGCAAGAAGGCGAATTACATTTTATGCGCTGGCTTACCGATGGCGATATTGCACAAAACAACGGCGGCTGGCAATGGTCGGCTTCGACCGGCACCGACGCACAACCATATTACCGAATTTTTAATCCATATCTGCAAGCAAAACGCTTCGACCCCGATAGAGAATACATTAAACGATATGTACCTGAGCTAAAAAATCTGCCGATCAAATTTCTTCACGAACCTCATCTGATGACCCCGCTCGACCAAGCAAACTATAGTTGTGTTTTGGGCGAAGACTACCCGTTTCCGATAGTCGATCATTATGTGCAACGAGATAAGGCAAAAGCAATGTTTGAAGCGTTGAAAGAACGCTTGTAAAACACGTAATGAGACCGAAGCAAATGTTACCAAGACTTGCACTGATCCTGATTTTCCTCTGTGGCTCGATCTTCGCCTATATCGAGAGTACTTATATGCGCGACCACGCCGCATTCCTCGGCGATAAAGGCGCCTCGGTAACATTTTGGATGTGGGCATATCGCATCATCGCCGTCGCCTGTTTCTTTGCCGCCTCGTTCTTCGGCGGTGCATTTTTTCGAAGATAAGAAAATCTTACAGTAGTATGCATTCACGAATCGAAACTCTCCCTGAAAAAAAGTTGATCGGGAAAAGAATGGTGATGTCTTTTTCGAACAATCTTACGCGCGATCTTTGGCGTGGGTTTATGCCTCGTCGAAAGGAGATTCAAAATAATATCGGTACTGATTTGTACTCGGTGCAAATCTATCCGCCGATGTTCTTTCGTAATTTCAACCCAAAGACCGAGTTCGAAAAATGGGCGGCTATTGAAGTAACCGATTTTGGTACAATTCCGACCGAAATGGAAAGCTTCATATTGGTCGGCGGTCTCTATGTTGTTTTTGATTACAAAGGAGCCGCAAGTGCCGCCGGATCAAGCTACCAATACATCCATACCGAATGGCTGCCTAACTCAAGCTACGAACTCGACGCCCGACCCCACTTTGATATTCTCGGAGAAAAATACAAGAACGATGACCCCGAATCGGAAGAAGAGCTTTGGATCCCGATAAAGCCAAAAGCAGAATAACCAGACGAAAACTAATGCTCATCTTTTGCGGTTTATTGGGATGATTAACATTACATTACGACTATGGTAATATTCTTTTTAGTGATGGTGCTGTCAATGGTAGGCATCGTATATGTCTGCTTCAAGGACGTGTGGGCAGAAAAGAAGAAGCTCGCGAAATAATCGCTACGGCAGTAAATACGCAACTGTCCCGATAATTATTGCAAATGCCATTGCTTTCAACAGCATGGCATTTCGTTTTTTTAGGTCTAATGTTTTATAGAGATCGTCAACAATTTTCGTTTTTACTAAATCCATTTCTGTGGTTCTCATCGAAGCATTGATTACACAAAATTGTTCTTTTGCTTGAAAAAGATTTAGGGCAGTAGCGAATCCGAACCCAGCCTCAGTAATAGCTCTGAAGATCGGAGCAACACCGAAATATGAGCATACTATATAGGTAACAATGCCGCCGATGATCGTCGCGTATGCAAGTTTGCGACGGATCGCAACTCCGCGCTGATCAATATTACAAACGCCCGGATGATAGGTAAACGAATTTGCCATTAATACAATAAATATTTTTTGCGAAGTGTACGAAAACGAGATTCATCCTGTTTCCATAATGCTATTACGGAGTCAGGGGTGGAAGCGGTTTGGAAGGCTTTTAAGAGAGCGGTCGTCCCGGTAACCTTTTCAAACATCCGTTTCGATGAAAACACTACCGCCGTATACGATTTGGAAAAATTTGTATCCTTGAGTAGTGCAGAGAATATTTTGAATTGCGCTTGGTATAGTGATTTAACTGTATTAATATCTTTTGGAAGTGTGAGTGCAACACCGTGGTAAGTTTTTTGTGAGTCGGCATAAGGTACAGTATAATCTTCTGCACGAACCGATAACTCGGCAGAGAGTGATTTTTTTGTTGCATCAAAAAGCATCTCTCTCGAAACAAGTCGTGAGCCGAGGCGGAGAAATGGTGTGTCCGAACCAATGCCAACCGATAGCACACCAAGTTCGCCAATGGCGCCAAACATTGCCGCACCTACTGCACTTTCAAATGTCGGAATGTTTGGGCTGGGTGGTGTCCAATCGAGTCCGGTTTCATGCCATGTCATTGTGCGTTTCCAATCAGTCATTGCAATCACTGTCAGCTTGAGCTTCGCTGCGGACTTGAACCAACGCTCACCCACTGCCATCTTTGCAATTTCACCGAGTGTCATTCCGTGAATATAGGGGATAGCAACTTGCCCGACGAATGATCGAAGCGTCGTATCAAGTATATTTCCTTCGATGCGCTCGCCACCGAGCGGATTGGGGCGATCGAGCACCACAAACTCAATCTTCGCCTCCGCAGCAGCCTCCATTGCCAGTATCATTGTTGAAAGATATGTATATGGTCTGACACCAATGTCTTGAATATCAAAGACCAAGATATCAATTCCGCGCAGCATTTTCTTTGTCGGCTTGCGCGTGGTGCCATAGAGCGAATAGATGGGAATGTTATTATAGGTGGTTGCCGTATCGCTCGTTGCACCTGCTTTGCGTACGCCCGAAAATCCGTGCTCGGGTGAAAACAATCCAACCAATTTCAACTTTTTTCTCAGACACACATCCGGACCAAACTTCCCATCGTGCGTCCGTGAAGTCTGATTACAAATTAACCCTATTCGTTTCGACATCAAGACCGAAGTCTTTGATGTTGAGATAACATCGAGACCAGTTTTAATTGACCCATAACTTGTTGTAAATAATAGTGTTAAAGTGAGTGAAGTAAAAAAAAATCTAAACTTTTTCATTTTTTTTATCAATTTAATGTAACAAAATAGATTTTCAGGGGTTTTTTACTTATATACTTAGTCCGATTCAAATTCCTATGAAACAAAAACTTATTCAAAATGCAAGGCTTTGGTTTAGCAGGAAGCACCCCAGCATTAGCAATGATCAAGTAAATGATCTTCTGCAAGATGCAACAATGATCTACTTAGGAAAATTAGATGAACTTGAAAAAATAGAAGAACCTGCTTTACGAAGTTGGTTTATCCAAACCATGGAATATCTTTGGCTTAATAGATCAAAAAAAGAACGAAGGAAAAGGTCACTCGATATGCTTCAAGAAAATGGAGTTGATTTTGCTTCAGTAGATAATGATGCGGAACAACTTGTTGTGTACGAAACACTACAAATTTTACTAAAAGAGATTTCAGAAGTAGAAAAGATATTATTTGGAAAAATCAGATTGAGGGATATACACTTATAGAAATTGCCTATCAAAGCGGGAAAAACCCTAAAGCAATCGAGAAAAGATACCAACGTGCTATGACAAAATTGATGAAAATAGCGAAAAAACGGGGGTGTGGGGTAGCCTCTAATTAAAAAATTCAATTATTTTAAAACCGATGTCGGATTTTGGCTGAGGAAATACATTCCTAATTAAGGTTTATATTTACAATCGCATTTGTCAACATTATAGCTAAGAGATAAAGTAGACAATTTTTAGCATACATCAAATCTCATTTGCGAAGTTGGAATAGAAATCCACCTGTTCAAATAGTTTGGACAGAAACAAATTATTCATTCCCTCAAAGGAGAATATTATGCGTAAAGATTCTGTCATTTTTAGGATACACTTCGTATTTTTTATATGTGTTTTAGTTTCTATTCATTCTAAGGCAGCATATTCACAATGGCTAACAACCGGCAATGCTTCATCATCTGGTGATGTTCTCGGGACAACAAATTCATTGCCTCTCCCACTAATTACTTCAAATGTCGAACGTATGAGAATTGACCCGTCTGGTAATGTTGGGGTAGGGACTTCAACCCCAAATGATTTGTTTATTGTATCCGGAGGAAGGATTGGACAGGTAGAAAGCGGAACATTCGGGGCCACTGATTTAGGATCGACATGGTCGTTAATCGGGAAACCGAATCTTTCACCATCATGGCAACCTAATAATGCAAATTACTATGGTTTGAAAGTTAGTCAAAGTACTGATGCCGTATTTTTAGGTATGAAAAACCTCGGGAGTACGGACGCTAATGATGCGTATCTTGTTTGGGGTGACAACTCGGATGAAAAATTCGTTTTTAGACATGAGGATTGTTGTGATGCAACAATGACTCGGGATATTGGTGCAATGCTTCCGAATGGAAATGTAGGAATAGGTACGGTCACTCCTATTACAAGATTTAATGTTACAGGTGGCGATATGCGCCTCACTCGATCAAATGTTTCATCATCTACTGAAAAAATTGGAATAGGAACACAGGCTGGAGCTGGTGGGTGGCTTCAGGATAAAAATTATTCTGGGGGAATTACTGTGTGTCAAGATTATCAAACAGAATTTTTACATAATGCATTTATTTCTGAACGAGCATTTAGTCAAGCAAATAATTCCTACCAGTTCCAAGATGGTTGTTGTGGGGCACTACGATTTGCAATGACTACTAATACTCCCACATATTCAGCAGGTTCAAGTAACCCATGCTTTGGATTTACTTTTAGTGGTGCTGGTCATTCAACTAGTTCTTGTACAAACCCAAATGGTGATACAAATGGACTTTTCAATGATAATTCGTGGAATATACTTATGACTATAATTGCTGGAGAAAATATAGCTGGAGATAACAATGATTACGGTTTCGTTGGAATTGGGACTACTATGCCAAAATCAATTCTCCATGTAAACGCAACACCCGTATTAGGACTGGGTAGCTTTAAACCGGCAACGGTAAGAATTCAGTCAAGTGTAAGTGGTACTTTTAAACCTGCACGACTTGAGTTCGCAAGTGATCCAGCAGCAGCCATAAATTCAAATGAATGGCGTTCTTGCTACTTGCAATCCGGTGATTTTGGTAATTTTAATGGTACACTTCGTATTATGGTTAATGCAGCAAATGCAAAAGGTAATACAACAAATGAAAAAGTACGCATATCTAATTCTGGTGCATTATTTGCAAATAATTTAGCTACTGTAAATGATGATATTAGTGATAATGCGTC
>JANYDV010000297.1 GCA_025363505.1 Bacteroidota bacterium | reverse complement strand
AAATTACTGCTGTCAATCACAGTGATCGAAGCTAACCCTTGATCAAATAATTTATCATCACGAGCAATCATCGCCAGCGGTCCGTTTGCATCGTCTGACACCAATTCGAGGGTGGGTTTCGCGGTATCCGGAACGTCCGGTATCGTTTCGACCAGTTGTCCTCCGTTGTTGCCATACGAATCATAATTATCACCGGCAACACCAAACCCGTAGGAGTATAATCCGAATGGCTTGTCGCATTTTACAAAGTGCGAGCCAAAACCGATCTCGACTTGGGCTATAGCAAAACGTGAAATACCAATCGTCTTGAAATATCGTGCTGACAATGGATGTCCATCAAGTTGAAGCGAGCTGATTGCATCAGTCTGCACGACCAAATTAATATAGTGATGCCAATCACCTTTGACCGGTGTAACGAAACGATAGTAATTTAAGAATTGCTCGGTCGGAGTAATGAAGAGCATAAACGGATCACCGATCTTCACCGAATCGGCATCGGAGCTTTGCGCATACTGTGCAACGATGACAGGTTTGTTTGAGGTAATTACTGAATTATCTTTGGCGTGATTGTTCTCATAAAATTGTCCTGCGTTCGAAAGTTTGGCAACCACTTTGTTATCCATAAACACTTGCGTGTTCGGTTCGTTGGCAACGACACGGATTGCATATTCGCCATGACCTTCGAGTCTGCCGATATAAAACTGCCTTCCCCAACTTGGTGCCGGCGGCTCCATCTCAAGAAGTTGGTCGCAATAAAACACGTCTGACGGTACTTGTGCACAGGTATGACCTGTAAAAAAAGCAAGTGGTTTATTTCCAACGACGAGCGTTCCGGTCAGATCACTTCGTTTATCGCTACTGTTTGCCGCTTGTATTTGATAAACATCGCCTGTGTTCATCGAAATACTAAACGTTTCGCCTGCGCGTTTTCCACCTTTTGTGCCGGCAGTGAGTGTTACGGTCGCGACGGTATTATCTTCTGTGGCAATCCAGGTTGCTTGTGAGGTAAACGCATCTTCTTGAGAAAGTGGGTAGTAACCTACCACACGATACACTCTTCCAAGCACTGTTGTTGGATACGCAAGATAGGTGTCAGTGCTGGCTTTACGATTTGAGAGTCCATACACCGATACTGCATTGTCGCACTCAAGGTGTACTCCAAGTTTTTGCAATTGATCACTTCCAAAAACTTGCGCAATCGAATCAATATCGACGCTAATTACTTCCGAAGGATTAAGAGAAAACCGTTTGGTGATGCCAAGTCCCGGAATCGAGACCGTACCGGTAGTAAGTTTATCGCCGGTAATATAGAGTTTAAAAACAAGAAGATTGTTTTGTTCAACACGAGCATTCTGCGGAAAGCAAACCCAAAAATCTGTACCTCGCGATTCATGCGTAATCACTCGGCGGTAATCAGGCGTTTGCGCACCAACAAGGGAAGACAAGCAGATGATGCAGAGCATCCCCAGCACAATGGCTTGAAATTTCGGGGAGAAGAGGTTCGTACTCACTTAGTGGGCAACGATAAATCGTGAATCCTGCACTTGTAATTTCGAACCGTCTGATGTATATTCGGTGAGTCGAATAGAATAGACCCCGGAGGCAACAGTGTTTGTTCTGAAATCAAAAGCATGAATGCCGTTTTGCATAAGTTGTTTCGGCTGAAGTTCAACGATAGGTCGGTCGTTGACATCGACAATACTCAATGAAGTTTGCTCGGGGTTGTGGTTATAA
Source organism: Bacteroidota bacterium (assembly GCA_025363505.1). Lineage (GTDB taxonomy): Bacteria > Bacteroidota > Ignavibacteria > Palsa-1295 > Palsa-1295 > JAFDZW01. The sequence continues at coordinate 2,634 of JANYDV010000297.1, read as the reverse complement.
TATTGTATCGACATCGTCTGCCCATGCTTTGCCGGAGATGGATATGGGACGATAATATAGGTCTCGCGACGAGGGCGCAGTACGCCACAAGTCGAGTCTTGCGAAGTGGGTTGTGCCTCGGCAGACAATGCGCCAATACACAAGAAGAAAGCAATTACAAACGCTATACGCTTCACGAGGATATGTAGTTGTTTGTCAACGTCTTAATGTAAACTCCAATATTCGGAAATTCGATTCAAAAAAAAACGCGACTCTTTTGATCGAGCCGCGTTTGAATATCTGTCGTGATTCTTTAGAAACGACTGAAGTGAGCAAAAGCCTTATTAGCTTCAGCCATACGATGGGTGTCATCGCGCTTCTTAATCGTCGAGCCTTCATTGTTCCCTGCTGCGATAAGCTCAGAAGCCAAACGTTCTGCCATTGACTTCTCACCGCGTGCTCGGCTATAGCCGATCAACCAACGAAGAGCAAGTGCTGTGCGACGCTCAGGGCGTACTTCGGTCGGAACTTGGTAGGTAGCTCCACCAACACGGCGTGAACGTACTTCCACTGCAGGCGCTACATTATAAATAGCTTTTTTCATCAATTCAAGACCATTTTGTCCGGTCTTCTTCTCAATTGCATCAATCGCATCATAGACCAAGCGCTGTGCAATTGCTTTTTTGCCATCGTACATCAAAAAGCTGATGAACTGTGCAATTAAAACATCGTTGTATTTTGGGTCCGGTACTCGAACCCGCTTAATGGCGGATTTTCTTCTCATTATTTATTTTTTTATTCTTAGTAGTAGAACGAGCTAAATCAGTACTATACCGTTTAACCACCATCCATTATTGATTACTCAATAATGGACTCCGTTGGAAATTTATTTCGGCTTCTTTGCGCCGTACTTCGAGCGAGCCTGCTTGCGGTTCTGTACGCCCTGAGTATCAAGGGTACCGCGAATGATATGGTAACGTACGCCCGGAAGATCTTTCACACGACCACCACGGATCATCACGATCGAATGCTCCTGCAAATTATGTCCTTCGCCCGGAATGTAGGCTGTTACTTCTACACCGCTGGTCAATTTTACACGAGCCACCTTACGAAGAGCCGAATTAGGCTTCTTTGGTGTCGTTGTATAAACGCGGGTACAAACACCGCGACGCTGCGGCGAATTCTTCAGAGCAGGCGATTTGCTCTTGAAAATTAACTCTTCGCGACCAAGTCGTACTAACTGATTGATCGTTGGCATTGATCGAAATTCCTATTAATTATTTAATGAAACACACATTTTTTTAGCGGGGAATAAACGATTATCCCCCTCCTTAGGTTCACCTAAGACCACTATGAAACAAAGAATTACAGCAACTATGAAATGCATCGCTTTTTTTATTTCGCTTTTTTTGATAGCGTGCGGAAACACATCGAGGACTCTTGAGTCATCATACATCTCGCAAACTGCTCATAAACAATCACTTATAGACACCGACGACGATGGTATTCCCGATCAGCAGGAAATATACATCTATAAAACAGACCCGAAATCAAAAGATACTGACGGTGATGGACTCACTGATGGGCAAGAAATTCTAAAATATGGTACCGACCCATTAATGTCCGATACCGATGGCGACGGCTTGATTGATGGCTACGAAGTAAACGTCCTAAAAACAAACCCCAAAAAGGCAGACACCGACGGTGATGGGGTTAATGATAAAGAAGATAAATGCCCCACTATAAGTGGAAAGTTACCGGATGGTTGCCCCTGATTTTTTTTGAGTAAATTGTCGTATATTTGTGAAAATAAGACTCGTCAATTCCCTACTGTTTAGAAATAGATTACATTAACATTCTAAAACATTCTAACTCTCATGAAAAAAATCATTCTCTCTATCATGGTATTGTTGATGCTTGCTACTTCGGTACAAGTCTCAAAGGCTCAAAGTACCGCCGGCAGAATTTCATTCGGTTTCGATGCCGAAGGAAATAAACTCTACAGCAACTTTCGCGATAACCAATTTTGGTTTTCAGGTGATCTATTTTTACGATGGAATATTTTAGATTGGTTGTCACTGCATGTCGCCTATAACGGCGGACAGCTGCGGATGCGGCTCAATGACGACAATCTTCGTACCTATTCAGAATATTTTGGACCATTCGGCACCGGTATCGGCGATGAAAATGCGCGCTACTTAATCCCCGGAACCGGAACAGCAAGCGATATTCATCGCGAAGAAAAAAGCAAGATTCGTCATGGTGGTTTTCAGATTATGGGCAGTGTAAACTTCTTCCCATTACAGCAATTTGTTCCCTACGTCATCGGCGGTCTTGAAATTTTCAATTTTGAACCAAGGAATCTCAATCAAGATAGAGTACTTCCCTACCAAACTGCCGTTGGCTACAAAAAGAATACACTTGGCGAAGTTATCGGTATTGGCTTCGAACTCTATGCTAGTGATAACTTTGTGTTTAACGGCAAAGGATTGCTCCATATTCCAAACACCGATTATTTAGATGATTTCTCGCAGAATGCTTATGATGCGTTCTTTGCCTCACGAACATCTTCCCCGCATGTTGCTGCTGATGCTACAAAATTTAGTGGCGGCGCAACAGATGCTTTCTTAACTTTTGGTCTTGGAATAAGTTATT